>JAKJBT010000133.1 GCA_022706865.1 Bacillota bacterium | reverse complement strand
CCTCCGGTATGCTGGTTACCGAGGTAAAAAAGCAGATGAGATCAGCGGCTGAAAATGCAGAGCTTGCAATTATTGACGGCTCTCCCGGAATAGGATGTCCTGTTATTGCATCACTAAGCGGTGCTGATATGGTATTAATAGTAGCAGAGCCTTCCGTTTCGGGCATCAGTGACATGGAGCGCATAGTAAAAACTGCGGCGGCATTTCAGACAGAAGCAGCAGTTTGCGTTAATAAATATGATACAAACATTGCAAATACGGAGAGGATAAAAGAGTACTGCCGGACGAATAATCTGCCCTTTGTGGGAAGGATACCTTTTGATCCGGAGGCAGTGAAAGCGATTAATGACGGCCTTACTGTCATCGATATTGATTGTCCGGCAGGCATTGCAGTAAGAGAAGTTTTTAACAAAACCATAAAGCTGCTTTTCGATACTTCAACAATATAATATTAACATAAAGGAGACAAAAAAATGAGTGAACAATGCAATCAGAACTGCAACAGCTGTACAGAAAGCTGTACTGAAAGAAATGAGGAATTTGATTTTTCAGAAAAACCACATGCATTAAGCAGCATTAAAAAAGTAATCGGTGTTGTCAGCGGAAAAGGAGGAGTAGGCAAGTCATTGGTTACATCAATGCTCGCTGTCACAATGAACAGAATGGGCTATCATTCAGCCGTATTGGATGCTGATATAACAGGCCCTTCAATTCCCAAGGCCTTTGGTATAAGGGAGAAGGCCATAGGCAGCGAAACGGGCTTATATCCGATAAAAAGCCATACCGGTATTGATATTATGTCCATAAATCTGCTTCTGGATAATGACAAGGATCCGGTAGTATGGAGAGGCCCTATTCTGGCCAATACCGTAAAACAATTCTGGTCGGAGGTCATATGGAGTGATGTTGACTTCATGTTCATTGATATGCCTCCGGGAACCGGTGATGTGCCTCTTACTGTTTTTCAATCAATAGCAATGGATGGAATCATTATAGTTACATCTCCCCAGGAGCTTGTTTCAATGATAGTATCCAAGGCAGTCAGGATGGCGGAGATTATGAATATCCCTATAATTGGCCTGGTGGAAAACATGTCGTATTTCAAATGCCCTGATAATGATAAGGAATACAAGATATTTGGAGACAGCCATATAGATGAGATTGCCGAAGAACATAATCTTAAGGTTCTTGCCAAGCTGCCCATAGACCCAAGGCTGTCTGCAGCCTGTGACAAAGGAATGATAGAACTTTTTGAAGACGATTGGATGGAGCCTGTCGGGAAGATATTAGAAGATATGGAGGGTAAAAAATGATTAAGATAGCGGTAGCAAGTGAAAAAGATATGGTAACGGAACATTTCGGACATTGCATGAACTTCAACATCTTTGAAGCTGAGAATGACTGGATAGTAAAGAGCGAATCTATTTTAAATCCGGGACATAGACCGGGTTTTCTTCCCAACTTTCTGAATGATATGGGAGTAAATGTAATTATATCAGGAGGTATGGGCGGCGGCGCCATTGATATTTTCAATGAAAAAGGAATAGAGGTTATTGTTGGTGCAAGGGGTAATGCCAAGGAAGCAGCAGAAGCATATCTGAAAGGCACATTGAAATCTACCGGTTCTGTTTGTCATGAACATCAGCATCATGATAAATGCGGAAAATAACGAGGAGGATTTGCCTATGACAGCGGCTCTATATGTTATTGCCATATTGGCACTATCGACCTCACTTCTCAAAAGTAGGGAAAAAACAATACTTGCTCTGAAGAAGGCATGGAAGTCCTTTGAAAACATACTGCCCCAGTTTTTGTCCATTTTAATTATAATAGGCATATTATTGACAGTTTTATCGCCCGAGCAAATTTCAAAATTACTGGGAAAAGAATCGGGCTGGTACGGTGTGCTGATTGCTGCAGTTATAGGTTCTGTTACTCTAGTTCCCGGATTTATAGCATTTCCATTGGCGGCAGCATTATTAAAAAGCGGTGCCGGTTATATGCAAATAGCAGCTTTTATTTCTGCGCTAATGATGGTTGGCATTGTGACAATTCCGGTGGAGGTGGAATATTTCGGGAAAAAGGCAGCTGCGGTTAGAAATATAGCAGCCTTTGTCTTTTCATTGTTTGTAGCTTTGGTTATGGGGGTGGTTATGTGAAGACTAAAGAAGCGGGGTTGGTCAAAAGATATAGAATATTCTTTTTACTTGTTGCACTTAACATAGCTGTACTCATTTTTTTTCCTGCAGTTGGCAGCAACTCATTGCAGCTGACATGGTCGAATTTGCTTGAGATGATGTCAATATTGCCTCCGATTTTTATTCTGCTTGGACTGCTGGATGTTTGGGTGAAGCGTGAAACCATGATCAAGTATATGGGTGACGATTCAGGAATAATTGGCGTAATGCTGGCATTCTTTCTGGGCTCTGCCGCTGCCGGCCCGCTGTATGCAGCATTTCCTGTTGCCGGTGTACTGCTGAAAAAAGGAAGTAAATTGTCAAATGTGTTTATTATGTTGGGAGCCTGGTCAACCACAAAGATACCCTTGATACTATTTGAAGCCTCTTCCCTTGGCCTGAAGTTTATGCTTATAAGAATGGTTATGGATTTGATAGGAATAGCTGTTATTGCATATTTTACCGAAAGGATGTTGTCTAAAGAGGAAATTGAGGCAATATATCAAAATGCATCAAACCGTTAGCCTGAGGGGTATTAAGTATTGACGGCATACATGCTGATATAATAGAATACGTATAATAATACTAATTATTAACAGTAATACTAGGGGGGTGGTTCAAATGGAAGAACAGAAATCAGCCCGTGAGAAACGCAAGGATGAGCATCTGAAGTATTTTCTTTTGAGTAAGCCTTCGGGATACAACGGCTTTTCCGATGTAGTACTGCAGAATAATTCCCTCCCCGATGCCGATTTTGATGAAATAAGCACAGAGTATGTATTTCTGAACAAATATATTGACAGCCCCCTAATGATTAATGCCATGACAGGTGGGACAGAGTACTCCGGTGATATAAACAGGAAGCTGGCAAGGCTTGCGGTTAAATTCAACATCCCTATTGCCGTGGGTTCACAGACCGTAGCTTTTGACAATCCCAAGGCGGCTGATACCTTTAAGCGGGTAAGGGATATACACAGGGATGGAATAGTGATTGCCAATCTTGGTGCAAACCGGGATATAGAGGACGTTTATAAGGCAATAGACATGATTGATGCAGATGCGGTACAGCTTCACATCAACATAGTCCAGGAAATGTGCATGGCGGAAGGAGATCGGAACTTCAGGGGTATATTGGAAAATATCAAAAAAATTGCCGCACTGGCTGAGGTTCCGGTAATAGTTAAAGAAACAGGCTTCGGAATGTCCTATGAAACTGCCGGAAAGCTTCAGGCGGCAGGAGTAAAATATATAGACATCGGAGGCAAAGGCGGAACTGACTTTGTGAGCATTGAAAGCTTGCGGAACAGCGAAAGGGAATGCCCCTTCCTGGAGAAT
>JAKJBT010000132.1 GCA_022706865.1 Bacillota bacterium | reverse complement strand
TTGGTAAATGGGACAAGCCTAACCATATGAATCTTTTAAGTTAACTTGGGGGTCTCCCTCGCGGGTTCGAATCCAACTATGCAAAAAAATAGACAATGGTGCGCCCAGAGGGAGTCGAACCCCCGGCCTACTGATTCGAAGTCAGCCACTCTATCCAGCTGAGCTATGGGCGCATTAAGTCACACAAACATTATATGAAAATACGGTATGATAGTCAAGGTCATTAATTTACAAGCAGTTTTATGCCAAACTTTAATTTTATATGTTCATGATTATCTAAACAGTAAAAGTATGGAAGGAACTGCAATTGCCGCCATTGCTAAAATAATTGTCCCTATCGCCCCCAGCTTGTTTTTCCTGTCCCAGTTATATTTTGCATAGCTAAGCGGATATATTGACAATATTATTAAAAAAAGTATAACAATATATGTCATTTCTTCTCTCCTTCTGCATTCCTTGTAGGATTTGTTTTCAGCAATGTTCCTGTCCTTCTTATGGTAAACTCAACTTCGGTGTTGACCTCCGCATCCTTAAAGCGGCTTAGCCAGTTATATTCTTCCCATTCCTGTATCGTCAGGAAATGCATGACTGCTTTTTCACCGAAGCCGAATACATCAACATTAAGGGTTTTGCATTTATCAATAGTTTTATCAATAATACCCTTGATATATACCTTGAAAGCTTCTTCCAAAACAGGTTTTAATTCTACGCTTTCATACTCTTCAGAGCTTTGAAGGTTTTGAATATCGCCTTCAAGGAATATTTTTACATTGACAACAGGCTTCCCCTCAAGAAAATTAAACTTTATCTCCGGTTTCTTCTGTACCTTTGTGTCAATAGTTATTCTAAGCTCTTTGTCTTTCGGGTCAGCCATGGCAATTGAGCCGGTGTTGAATTCACCTCTTAACATCAGCAGGGCACGTGACTCATCGCCGTTTAATTCACCTACCATTTTGTCCCCGTCAAACAGGGCTGTACCAAAGAATTCGAATTTATTCCCCCCTGACCGCGGAAGCTCTCCGGCATAATAATCCCCTTCAGATTTGAACTCTTTAGGAGGATTGCCGCTTGTTCTATAATTTGAAAAATCATTAAATGCCACGAGGGGTGCAGCAGGCATCTTGGTGGTAGCCTTCAAATCCCCCAAAAAATCCTGGTAGCTGGTATCTATAAAAAGGCCGGTATCCAAATGCATATCCATGAAACCCTCTTGAGCCTTTGAAATGGCTGATGTCAGCAATGGCTTGAATTCTTCAACAAATTTGCTTGCTTTGCCCTTTACAATAATTATATGCGCAATCCTTCTTATCTGCCTGCTCCTGACCATACCGTTTATAAACCTCTCCACGCCTTCCCTGGCTAAGTCTTCAGATATTATAATATACTTGGTATGCATGTAATTCAGCCTTCTGGATGTAAATGATTCCGCAATATTCACTCCCGCATACATCGTAGGGGCATCTATGGACGTAGTATACTGGCTTGTTGCACTTAATTGCCCTCCGGCCGCCGCCCCCTCATGCTTCAAGGACGGCAGCTGGAAGGTAAAGCGCATTGTATTACCAACACCCTTATCCACGCCGATTATATATACATATGACCATTCATCAATTTCTCTGGCATCCCAGCATGCAGTCAGCAAGGATATTATAAAAACTAACAACAGTACAACAGATACTAATCTGCGCATTCAGATTCTCCCTTCTTTTTACGTATTACTGCAACGATAAGCGCCATTGCGGGCATGATAAAAAATGTAATATTGCCGTAAGTCCTTATTCCCTCGACATATACTGAAAGAACGCTGGAAAAATCCTTCGGAATAATTGCAGCGGAAACAGCAAGCACCGCCATCGGAACAGCCACAGGCCTCGCATCCTGCAATCTGAATAATTTGCAGTAAATGCTCACAGTAGTGTAAAACAAAATGGAAATATATATAGTTGTAGTAATAATCCAGAGGAGCAAAAATATCGGATCCAGCCTTTGAAAAAAAGTTCCGTATTTCAAGCCTCTCGTCAGGATATATGCAACTATCGTAATTTCCTGAATGCTTGTATATCCAAATGCAAGGGAGAAGCATATGAGCCCGAGGCTTATAATAAATCCCGACAGAAGCAGGGAAATGAACCCGGCTTTTTTTATGTGGGCGGTTCCTTGAAGTGAGCCTGCAAAAACAGCAAGTATAGTCACTTCATCATAAGCAGAGGCTCTCAATATGCCGGTAAAAACCGTTTTGTCAAGCCCATATCCCAAAATGGGAAAAAGGTTGTGCAGTTTAAAATATTCCGATGAAAAAAGCAGTATCAGGAAATATCCCAGGAGTGCCGGATATAACGCAAGCTTTGCCACTCTTGCAATTGTTTCAAGCCCTAAAAACACTGCTACAGAAGCTGTAAAAATCAAAGCCCCTATTATGACGCTCGGAGGAGTAGCCGGTAATGCATATGTCTTCATGATTTCCGTAAATTCTCTCGAATAAATGCCCACACTTGATAAAAATGACACCATAAGCAAAAAAGAGAATACGAATCCTACCACCCTGCCTAAAGAAGCATCATATATTTCAACAATATTTTTGCCGGGAAAACGTTTCAGCAGCAGATAGATAAGAGCAAAAAACGCAATAGCTGTTGTACAGGAAATCAATGTCATGTACCAGCCGGTTGTACCGATGGTCCTCGTTACGTAACCGGGGGTTGTAGAAAATATCTTATTGCATATGGCTATGATTACAAGGCATACCGCTTCGTAAACACCGAATTTGCCTTCCTTTATCATGTGTTGCCCCCCTTGTCTGTCTCATCCGGGTTATCCTCCGAAATCCAGAGCTTGGGATTATCTCCCTGGCGTTTTCTGTCTGGAGTGTTGAGTGCATCAGGACGCTCCTTTTGTATCCATATGGGATATCTAAGAATAATGTCAGGATTTACTTTTGTTTTCGGAGCAACAGGAACAAAATACGGGACTCCGAAGGATTTCATGCTGCAGGCAAAATACGAAAGCAGTACAGCCATTAAGGATATGCCGTAGAAGCCCAGAACAGCTCCTGCAAATATAAAAAGAAACCTTTCAATCCTGATGGCAATTGCAAGAGTGTAATTGGGTATGGCAAAGCTGCCCAACCCTGTGATGGATACAACAATTACCAGCAACGGGCTTACCAGCCCGGCAGTCACAGCTGCCTGCCCCAGTATCAAAGCACCGACAATGCCGAGGGTCTGCCCTATTACACTTGGCACACGTATCCCGCCTTCACGTATAAGCTCAAAGGCTATCTCCATTATCAGTACCTCCAGAAGTGTCGGAAAAGGCACCAGCTCCTTTGCCTTGGCAATAGAAATCAAAAGCTCTGTCGGGATCATTTCGATATGATAAAGAGTGAGAGCCACATACAACCCGGGCAGAAAGGTAGCACAAAAAAGGCCGAATATCCTTATCAGTCTTAAGAAGGTACCCCCCGGCCACCGGACAAAAGTATCCTCCGAGGTATGAAACAAACCGAAAAAAGTCACCGGAGCCGACAACGCAAAAGGTGTGCCTTCAGCAATAATGACAACCCGACCTTCCATAATGAAGG
>JAKJBT010000131.1 GCA_022706865.1 Bacillota bacterium | reverse complement strand
ATGCCTATGGGGAAACCAAGCTTGTAATGGAAAAAATGATGAAGTGGGCGGATATTGCCCATGGTATAAAGTATATAGCCCTCAGGTACTTTAACGTAGCCGGAGCCCATGAAAGCGGAAGAATCGGAGAGGACCACTGCCCTGAGACACATCTGATTCCGCTCATACTTCAGGTTCCCCTTGAGAAGCGGGAAAGCATCTCAATATTCGGTGATGATTATGATACTTATGACGGAACCTGTATAAGGGATTATATACATGTAACGGATCTGGCAAATGCGCATATCATGGCGCTTGACCGCTTGAGAGACGGAGCTGCAAGTACTGTTTATAACCTCGGAAATGGTAAAGGCTTCTCAGTTAAGGAAATTATCGAGGCGGCAAGAAGGGTGACCAAGCACCCGATACCGGCGGTAATATGCCCCAGAAGGGCAGGAGACCCTTCCTCTCTTATAGCCTCCTCAAAAAAGGCCAGGGAAGAGATGGGATGGCAGCCCAGGTACAAAAGCATCGATGATATTATAGCGACTGCCTGGAAGTGGCATAAAAACAATCCGGAGGGATTTAAGTCAAAGTGAACTGCGGAAGGAGATAGACTGGTATGAAAGAAATCATGAAACGTATGGCAAAATTGTTCTGGGGGTTGTTTTTGTATTCCATTGGGATTGTAATGACAATCAATGCCAATCTGGGCCTGGCACCCTGGGAGATATTTCATCAGGGGTTATCAATAAAAACCGGAATCACAATGGGGCAGGCAAGCATATATGTCGGGATGGTCCTTGTAGTACTTGACAGTCTGTTTGGAGAAAGGCTCGGATGGGGAACACTTTTCAACATGGTATTTATTGGATTGTTCATGGATATACTAATGCTGAATCACCTGATTCCGGTATTTCAATCAGTAATACTAAGATTTGCAATGATGCTTCTGGGCTCGTTTGTTATCGGAATAGCCAGTTATTACTATATAAGCGCCGGATTTGGCTCCGGTCCAAGGGACGGCCTGATGGTGGCGCTGACAAAAAAGACCGGCAAGTCCGTCAGGTTCATAAGAAACAGTATCGAAATAAGCGTGCTGGCTGCAGGATATATCCTTGGAGGTTCTGTGGGAATAGGAACTGCAATTATGGCAATTACAGCCGGATATTTTGTTCAGTTCTCCTTCAAGCTTTTTAAATATAATCTGAAGGAGACGAAGCACAGATTCATCGATGAGGATTTAAAATACTTGTATGACAGGTTTTGCAGCAAAAAGGAAGAAAAAAAAGCAGAAGACCAATAGTTATACTGTCAAAAAGGAGAATAGGAATGTCTTTGAAGAGTTTTCTCAAACTGGTTGAAATACAGACAAAAGTTGCCAGCGTAATACCCTTTGCACTGGGAACTCTATATTCAGTTTATCACTTCGGAGTTTTTAATCCCAAGAACTTCATAATAATGTTAATATCATTATTATCCTTTGATATGGTCACTACAGCAATAAACAATTACTATGATTACAAAAGGGCGAACAAGACCCAGGGCTTTAATTACGAAAGCCATAATGCCATAGTAAAATACAATTTGAAAGAATCAACCGTGAAGATGACAATTACTGCTTTGCTGGTTGTAGCATCTGTATTCGGCTTTATACTTTTTCTAAATACCTCTCCTGTTATTCTGCTGTTGGGGGTTTTGTCCTTTGCAGTAGGAATTCTATATTCCTTCGGACCGATACCGATTTCCTGGACACCTTTTGGAGAGGCGTTTTCCGGGTTGTTCATGGGGTTTGTAATTACTTTCATATCAATATATGTACATGTTTTTAACATGGGAATTGCAGACCTGACATATGCCGGAAATATTGCAGGCATAAGCATAAATCTGACGGAAGTGGCATATATATTTCTTCTGTCATTACCCGCAGTAAATGGCATTGCCAATATCATGCTGGCAAACAACATATGCGATATTGAAGACGATATCGAGAACAGACGCTATACTTTGCCCATATATATAGGAAAGGAAAAGGCTTTATGGGTATTTAAGGCCTTATACTACATCAGCTATGCAGATTTGCTGCTCCTGCTTGTTCTGGGGATTGCCCCCGCGGCAACAGTCATTACGCTTTTTACATTTTTCCCTGTAAGCAGAAATATAAAAAGTTTTTATGAAAAGCAGACCAAAAAGGAAACCTTTATACTGTCCGTTAAGAACTTCCTGATTATAAATGTGGTGCAAGTGATGGCAATCGGAGCCACAATAATTATTGAAGGGCTTATGCAGTAACAGAGGCTTTTGTACTATAGGAGAATGCGACCATATGAAGTTTGCATAACCAAGCAAGAGCTTGTATAGTATAGCAGGGCATACTTTTATGCATTTTGGCAACAGGCCTCTGATAGAACTTTTCCAAAGGCATATCAGTATAGGCCTGTCAAAATCATAATCCGTGTGCCTCGATATACTATACTGTCTCTTGCGGAGGGTTATGCAAACTTATATTGCCTATTGTTTTTCAGGTTGAACGAATTTTACTCCGGTGGCTTTAATAGCCAAGTTTACCGCATTATATACAATTAGGGTAACAAATATATTCGTTGCTGCAGTCGGAAGCACTATTCCGACAAATAATGCCGGAAAAGGTGCCGGAAGTCCTACAAGAACCAGTGCCGTAGATAAGAAGACGGTGCCGCTTATTATAGTGCCTATGAATGCAATAATACCTGTTGATACCTGTTTGAATTTAAATTTATCCGATACCTTGATCATTAAATAGACTGCAAAGCTGGATACAATTTTATCTACAATATTAGCAATCTGACCTCCCGGAAAGGTTGTGGTCAAAGCAGTAATGAAACCTGCAAGCAATCCTGCAAGGATTGTGCTTTTCAGATCCCTGCTTATAAAAAGAGCAACGAACAAGAAGGCAAGCAGCAGGTCAAATTTCATGTTTCCTATTGTGCCGGGGGTTATCTGGTGCATTATATAACCTATGGCAAGCAGCAATGATATGAGGATGTTCTTTCTTAAATTCATTATAAATCTCTCCTTTAAAATTATAATTCTTTTTATTGAACTCACTTAAAAACCAGACAGTTCATAACATTGCACTCACCTCCTATACAAAATAAAAACCTTCCATCCCTATAAAGGGACGGAAGGTATAATCCGCGGTACCACCCAGTTTAGACAAAGTATTTTTGCCTCTCTCAACAGATACGGAGCAGAAATGATGCTCGATATCCTGATTCTGTAACGGGAATCTCCCGGCTTCGGCTAATATTCCGAAAAATCGAAGGTTCGCCTGACTTCTCACAAGTCCATTCGCTGCATATCCTGTTACCGGGCTTACACCACTTCCGGCTCGCTGAAAACTCAATATCGCAGGTACTAATCTTGTTCATGGAATTTCTGCTGTTTGGATTTTTATCTATGATAGCACGGATTTCTTAATCGGTCAACAAAAATATTTATTCCGATACAGGCCTTTGATTAGTTCATTTTCATCTTTTTCCTTAATTGAAAATCAAAATGCAACCCTTTCGAGTTCAAATTAAGTTATAAATTTTAATAAATTATATATTACCGGGAGGCTGCATCCCGGCTTATAAAAAGATTGGTTACTGTTTAATGACCAGTC
>JAKJBT010000130.1 GCA_022706865.1 Bacillota bacterium | reverse complement strand
TCCATATCCAGGTTATAATATGCCGTATATGGAGCTTCCGCCGGCTGTTCCCCCAGCTCTTGCAGATACTGCATAATACTTCCGTATGCCTTTCCGATCTCCTGGGGAAGATTTCCTACAGATGTTGTTTTTCTGATGGACAATACGGGCTGGAGCCCTTGTTCTTTCAACTCGATGTTATAATCCATTCTTATTTCCTCCTTGACTTTTTCTTGATTATAACACCGCATACATGACACCTGTATGTCATGTTTCAATAGAATATTTTTCATATATCTGTTTTGAAATCTCTGCGAGTAATTTTCGAATATGAGGGGGCTCTATAACCTCCACTCCCGCGCCGAAGCTCAGGATAAATCCATACAACCAATTGTTTTCAGGCAGAACGGCATTTGCCAGCAGCCTCCCGTCTTCCAGCTTTTCGGCACTGTCTCCGAACCAATCCGTCACAATGCTTTCCAACTCTTTTTCAAACACCAGCCGGAGGGAAACCATACTTTCGGAAGTACTCCAGGGCTCTTCCCAATCAAGGCTTTCCATGGATACCTTTCTTGGCTGGTAGACTGCCGTCGTCACCTCAAGCTCACTCATTCTGGAAAGCTTGAAAAGCCTGAAATCCTGCCTTATATGACACCAGGCATACAGATACCATTTCTGCCCCTTCAGCACCAGCGAATAAGGCTCAACTCTGCGGTTTGTCCTTTTGCCTGATGAATCAATATATGTGAACTCTATTTCATTGCGGTCTTCTATTGCCTTCCTTATGCATGAAACACTATGCTTCAACAGCTCATTGACACCCCAAGGGGATAAATCAATAATAAGTTGCTGTACTTTGGCATCCAGAGCCTCAAGCTGTGATGACGGCAACGCGTTCCGGAGCTTTTCCATCAGTACCTCATGCTTACTGTCAGGCATTGTTCCTGCAATACCCCTTAATGTGGATATGATGGTGGACATGTCATTCTCCGTAAGCACGCTTTTATCAAGGCGGTAGCCTTCGGCAATACCTATTCCTCCGTTTGCTCCCTGGTAAGTGACTATAGGTATTCCTGCAAGGTTTATTGCCTCTATGTCTCTCAGGATGGTTCTCACAGATACCTCGAATATATCTGCAAGCTCCCTGGCCTGTACCCTTTCCTTCCTGAGCAGCAGCACAATAATGGAAACCAGTCTGTCCAGCTTCAATTTATCACCGCCTAATAAAAAATGCGTATAGTTAAATAACTATACGCTATTCTTTACCAATATTCCTTCATGATTATTCAACTTCTTAGCTGTACATCTTTCGAGATTCCTGCAGTATCAATTAAGCTTCTGCTGTGTTAGGCCCGTAATTATCAGCAGTGAATAACCTTTCACGTGACTTTCTGATGAAGGCATAAGATACAATGAAAGTGATTGCTTCAGTCAAAGGTGTTGTAAGCCATATACCTGTATCTCCCAAAAAAACAGGCAAAACGAAAATCAGTATATTTATCAATATCAGGCTCCTGAGAGCAGATATCAGCATGGAGGTCTTTGCATCACCCAAGGATGTGAAGTAGGCTGAAGCAACCATGTTAAAACCGTTTATGAAGAATGCAATGGAATATATTTTTATACCATAGTTGGCAATCTTCATAAGCTCAGTATTTTCATGAGAAAATACTCTTACTATTTCTTCCGTTGCTCCGAAGGATAATACAAACGCAACTGCCCCCACAAGCAATACTGCTTTTATTCCGATGGCCAGAATGCGGAATATGTTTTCTCTGTCCTTAGCACCGAAGCTGTAGCTGATAAGGGGATGTACTCCCTGCATTATCCCGGTAATCACCATGTATTGCAGGAGGGATATATACCCCACTATTGTATACGCAGCTACTCCATTAACCCCTATGCTGCGTATGATTACCAGATTGAACAGGAAGGTTGTAATTGATATGGATATCTGACCTACAAACTCTGAAGAACCATTGAAGATAATGCTTTTGAAATCCTCAATGTCGAAGGTTATTCTGCAGTACTTGAAAACAGACTTTCCTCCGGCAAAGTAAAACATGCCCAGCACAAATGCAACGATTACAGAGATGCCTGTTGCCAGTGCAGCCCCTTTCATACCGTAATCCAGCCTCATTATGAATAAATAGTCCAAGACAATATTCAAAGTGTTTGCTATAATACTGAATACCAGCGAAAGCTGCGGTTTGCCCTCACCCCTGATAAACATCATTACAGTTATGTTCATCATAATGAAAATGTAGAAATACGACATTATACCCAGATAGTCCCTGACATAAGGCAGAAGCTCCTCTCCGGCATTAAGGAATCCGATTACCTCATCCCTGAAAACAATCAGTACAACTGATGCAATTAAGTTTACCGCGGCATTCAGCACAATTGTAAATGTGAACCGCTTGTCCGCCTGAGGTTTATTCCCGCCTCCCAGACTGTGCATTGCAAGAGTCAAACCCCCTACACCCACCATAATAGTAATTCCAAACAGCAAATACAGCACCGGAATAGTGAGGTTAACAGCCGCCAGGCCCTTTCCGCCCAACTTCCATCCGATGAACATTCCATCAACCACTGTTATGCATGAGGTGAGAAGCATGGCTAATACACATGGAATGGAATACTGCAAAAAGGTTTTTAAGAGGTTGGATTTATTGATATTTGCATTCATTTATAACTCCCCTTTCTTTTTCGCATTTCCATTCTACACACATATTAAATTAAAAACTTCTGAATTTGTGCTGTTATACAATCGGTATGCATATATCTATGTGCATTCTTCTTTCTTCATCAAGGGAAGACTTGTATACTTCAAGGGGAAGCCTGTTATCTATGTTAAAATTACTGTATGGAAGCCATAAGGAAAATATCTCGTTGAAAGCCTTGTTCAGATTCTCCAGCCGATCATAAAAATCATAGCAGGCATACAGCCCCGACTCCAGCTTATGTACGTTGGTCCCTTTTGCAGCATCTACAGTAACGCACATATCATACATGCAATTGTCCTCATCTGTTACAAGAGGATCATCGTAGGATATCCCTATGAATAATGTGCCCTCCTTAATCAGATGCCGCTTCTCGGCATCACTGCAAAAATCATCCCATGCTTTGGCCAAATCATAATAATTGCCTATAAACCTTTCATATTCGAGCAGCATTGGAGGCAGCTGCCTTATTGTTATCTTTGAAGCTATTTGACGGAAAAAGTCCTCTTGCTTTTCCATCCTGGAAATATGCTCCACAGTGGCCTTATAAGTGTCTTTGGGGGCAATAGTGCTGTTTTTGCGAAAGTCTGAGGCACTGATACCAAAATACTCTTTAAAGGCAACAGCAAAATTCGATGGGCTGTAACCGGCCTCAAGAGCTATTTCGGTAATTGCCTTCTTTTTGTTTGTCCTGAGTTTAAAAGCAGCATTCTCCAGCTTCATCCTTTTTATGAACGAGTATACGCTTTCATTAACAATAGATCTGAATATCCGGTTGAAATAGTATTTCGAAAAGCAGCAGTGTATAATGAACCCAAGAATTTGTACAGACAAACAGGCAGAAATAAGTTAGAATTGAGTTATGGATAAGAGAAGAAAATTTAAACCGGAAGAAAAAGCAAGAATAGTACTTGAAGTCTTAAGGGAAG
>JAKJBT010000038.1 GCA_022706865.1 Bacillota bacterium | reverse complement strand
TCTTTGATGCATATGCCAGCACAATACCGAAAAAAACTGCCATTCCCCCCAGAACTATTACAGGCAATCCTATACTATTAAACAAGGTAGTCACCTCTACTTTCTTCCATAACTAATACTACAGCAAACCGCTGAATAGACCGCTGAATCCGAGGAAAGCTATTGAAAACAGGCTGGCTGCTATCATTGCTATCGGAAAGCCTTCCAGGGCTTTTGGTGTAGGAGCCAATTCAAGTCTTTCCCTGACGCCTGCAAAAAGTATTATTGCAAGTGAAAAACCCAAACCTCCGCCTACGCCGTTAATCAATGATTCGATCAGATTATAGCTTTTATCAATATTCAGTATTGCAACACCCAAAACTGCGCAGTTGGTAGTAATAAGCGGCAGATATATACCAAGAGCCTGATACAGTGTAGGGCTTGTCTTTTTAATAACCATTTCAACAAACTGCACAAGACCTGCTATAACAAGTATGAAGGCTATAGTCTGCATATATCCTATGCCCATGGGGTTAAGTATAAAAATTTGCACCGCCCAGCATATTACAGATGCCAGACCCATTACAAAAGTAACTGCTACACTCATTCCCACAGCTGTGTCTATCTTCTTTGACACTCCCAGGAACGGGCATATACCCAAGAACTGAGAGAGGACAAAGTTATTTATGAATATTGCACTGATGATTATTAATCCTAATTTCATCTATATCCTCCTCCTTAACTTTTTCTCAGGCTGGTAATTTTATTGAATGCTGCAATGGAAAGCCCAAATACCAGGAAGCCCCCGGGAGGCAGTATCATTATCAGAAACGGCTCAAAAGCCTCACCAAATAATGGCATTCCGAGGAATGTGCCTGCACCAAGAATTTCTCTTACCGAGCTTATTATTGTAAGAGCAACTGTAAATCCAATGCCCATTCCAATACCGTCCATAATGGAATTAATAACAGGGTTTTTTGCTGCAAATGCTTCAGCTCTTGCAATTATTATACAGTTAACAACTATAAGAGGGATATATATCCCAAGGGATTTGTCCAGTGCAGGCGAAAATGCCTGTATAAGCATCTGAACTATTGTAGTAAATGTAGCAATTACCACGATATATATCGGAATTCTAACTTCATTTGGTACTATTTTCTTAATCAGCGAAATGATAAGGTTTGAGCCTATAAGAACTGCAGCGGCCGCAATACCCATACCTATGCCGTTAAATACAGCAGTTGTAACTGCAAGAGTAGGGCATGTTCCGAGTACCAACCTGAATGTCGGATTCTCTTTTATAAGGCCGTTGCTGAAATCCTTCCAAAGATTCATTTTGTTCACCTCCAAATTTTTTCTATTTGCCTGATAATTCTTTTGCCGCCTCAAGGGCCTGGTTCACCCCGTCCGTTACTGCCCTTGATGTAATTGTCGCACCTGATACTGCGGCAATTTCATTATCCTTTGGAGTACCGCTCTTAATAACATTTATTGTATTATCCCAGGCCTTACCTTTATACTGATTCTGGAATTTAGGAGTTGCTGAATTTTTCCCAAGTCCCGGAGTCTCAGTATTGTTTCCCACTTTTATTCCCTGAATGATTCCATCCGTACCAATACCGACAACTACATCTATAGTTCCTCCAAAGCCTTTCGGAACTGCCTTTACAGCATAGCCGACAACATTTCCTCCGGCCTTTGCTATATAAATTTCTGTTACGTAGTTATATTTTCCATTGGATTTAATTTCAGAAAATACACTGTCATCCAAAATTTCAAATGCGTCAGCTTCAGGAAGTACTTCTTTTCTTGCTTCATCGTTAGCTTTTATAATCTGCTCCTGTATCCTGTCGTAGGTTATGGCATTTGTATAGCCCAGAGATGCAGCCATTACAGCACATACGAGAAGCAAAATCCCGGCTAATTTGATATAATCACGCATTTTTCTTCACCTCCCCGAATTTCCTGGGCATTGTATACTTATCGATAAGGGGTGTTGCCAGGTTCATCAGAAGTATTGAATATGAAACACCCTCCGGATAACCTCCGAAAAATCTGATTACAGAAGTCAGGAAGCCGCATCCTATACCGAAAATTATCTGCCCTTTCGGAGTCATTGGAGATGTTGAGTAATCTGTAGCCATGAATATTGCTCCCAGGAAAAGTCCTCCTGCGAGTACATGATAAATCATAGCTGAAGAGTCAAAACCTCCGAAAAGGAATGTTAGTACTGCTACTGTACCTATATAAGAAGCAGGTATTCTGATATTAATAACGCCTCTGTACAATAAATAAGCTCCGCCAATAATCAGCGCCAGTGCAGATGTCTCACCTATGCACCCGCCTATATTGCCTATAAACATGTCCCACAATCCGGGAAGTGCTTGTCCTGCTGCTTCACCGCCCTTTAAAATTGCCAGGGGTGTTGCTGTTGAAACAGCATCTGCTCCCGGTTTAACCCAGCCCGTCATTCTTACGGGCCATGAAGCAAGAAGCATCGCTCTCGCTGCCAAAGCGGGATTTATAAAATTAAAGCCTAATCCACCGAAGCACTGTTTGGCAATTGCTATTGCAAATATTGAACCCACGGCAACCATCCAAAGAGGAAGTGTTACAGGTACGTTGAAGGCAATTAGTATACCGGTAACAACGGCACTCAAATCATTAACGGTAACAGGCTTTCCCAATATCTTCTGCATGACAACTTCAGTTGCTACCGCAAATACAACAGCGACAGCCGTAAGAGTCAATGCATTTAATCCAAAGTAAAATACACCGGCCAAAAGCGCAGGCATAAGTGCAATTATCACATCCAGCATTATCCTTTGGGTTGTCTCCCCGGATCTTATATGCGGTGATGATGATACTATAAATCTGCTATTTTCCATTTCTTCCCCTCCCATCATTTAGACTGGGCTTTTTTACGCCTAGCCAGTATTTCTCGTTTTGACACCCTGATCGAATCAACAAGAGGCCTCTTAGCGGGACATACAAAAGAACAGGATCCGCATTCAATGCAGTCCATCGCATTTAAAGCTTCAGCCTCGTCATACCTGTTGGCAAGGGAGTACATGCTTATATTCACAGGCATAAGGTTTATAGGACATGTTTCAACACATTTGCCGCACTTTATGCAATTAGAAGGTTCAGGCAGCCTTGCTTCCTCTTCGGAAAGCACCAGTATACCGGATGTGCCCTTTATTGCCGGTATGTCCAATGAAAACTGGGTTATACCCATCATCGGCCCTCCTGCAATAACCTTCCCGACCTTACCTTTAAGCCCTCCGCATTGTTCTATTATATCCCTGAAAGATGTTCCTATCTTGACTAATAGATTCTTGGGATCATTTACCCCAGCCCCTGTGACAGTAACTATCCTTTCTATCAAAGGCATACCTGTCTTTACAGCTGTCGCAACTGCCGCCGCAGTACCTACGTTGTTGACTACAACTCCGGCATCAGCCGGCAGCCCCCCGGAGGGAACCTCTCGTCCGGTACATGCATAAATAAGCTGCTTTTCTGCCCCTTGGGGATATTTGGTCTTAAGTGCCACTACTTCAATATCCTCAATCCCCCTGGCTGCTTCATAAACCTTCTCTATTGCATCGGGCTTGTTAGTCTCGATACCAATATATCCTTTTTTAACTCCCAGGGCCTTCATCAGTGCCTGCAGCCCAAACACCACATTCTCAGGATGTTCAAGCATCAGCCTGTGGTCTGAAGTCAGATAAGGCTCACATTCAGCGCCGTTTAATATTACTGTATCCACATTTTTGTCCGGCGGCGGTGCAAGCTTGACATGGGTTGGAAAAGTAGCTCCTCCCATACCGACTATACCTGCATCTTTTATTATGTTCTTTATATCCTCAGCTGAAAGGATTGAAATATCTCCCTTGGGAACCACCTGATCCGAAATGGTATTCTGCATGTCATTCTCAATCACTATACAGGTTACAGCCATTCCTCCCGAATACAGCCTTGGCTCTACTGCTATAACCTTTCCCGATACACTGGAATGCACCGGTACTGATACAAATCCTTTAGCCTCCCCTATTTTCTGTCCTACCTTAACCTCATCACCGGCCTGTACAATAGGCTCACAAGGAGCACCTATATGCTGCTGCATGGGGATTACAACAACCTTAGGTTCATTGGCTCTCTCTATTGGCAGGCTTTCAGTCGCCTTCTTACTGTGTGGTGGATGGGTTCCGCCCTTAAATGTCAATGTTCTTATATTCAATTTGCTCACCCCTTAATATATATAAATAAGTAAATCTCTGCATTGAGACCTAACAAACTCACAATTAGTATCTATTCGACGCGTGTATACAAAATCCTTTAGTTACATTTTTTTTTGCTCGATAATCTTTTAACATTTTCTGAATATTTTCTTCTGCTAATATTATTCACCAATCTGACAATACTATTTCTGAGGTGAAGAATGACTGGTTTACATCAGACATATTATAATATAGCAAAGCTGACTGAAAAGTCAAAGGAAATTTGTCGTGAGAATTCCAAGGAATATATGATTATTGGTATTGATTAAAAAGGCTGCCTCAGTGTTTTCAACTAAGACAGCCTTTTTGAAGCTTTTTATTTTTTTATTGACTTTTCTCTATTTCCTTGTTATTGCCTTGAATGGGCACTTCGACATACAAACTCCGCATTTTATGCACTTGCTGGAATCAATAGTGTAAGGAGTCTTTGGCTGGCCTGAGATACACTGCTGCGGACAATTCTTGGCACATATTCCGCAGCCCTTGCACTTGTCGGCCATTATCATGTAATTCAACAGCTCGTTACATACTCCTGCCGGACATCTTTTTTCCTTAATATGGGCTTCATACTCGTTCCTGAAATACTTTATTGTTGAAAGTACAGGGTTCGGAGCTGTCTGTCCCAATCCGCAGAGAGCCGAATTCTTTATGTTCATTGCAAGATTTTCAAGCTTTTCTATATCTTCTTCCTCACCTTTGCCTTCGGTTATCCTTTCCAGGATTTCCAGCATTCTCTTTGTACCTTCACGGCATGGCGTGCACTTTCCGCAGGATTCATCGACTATGAAATCCATGAAGAACCTTGCTATATCAACCATACAATTATCTTCATCCATAACAATCATACCGCCGGAACCTATAATAGAACCTAATGAAGCAAGACTTTCATAATCAATAGGTGTATCAAGGTGTTCTTCAGGAATGCATCCGCCTGAGGGGCCCCCTGTCTGAACGGCTTTGAATTTCTTTCCGTTGGGGCATCCTCCGCCTATTTCATAAATTACCTCTCTCAATGTTGTTCCCATAGGTATCTCAACAAGACCTGTATTGTTTATCTTGCCGCCAAGGGCGAATACCTTTGTGCCCTTGGACTTTTCCGTCCCCATGCTGGCAAACCATTCGGGACCTTTATTGAATATTACAGGTATGTTTGCATAGGTTTCAACGTTATTCAGTATTGTAGGCTTTGCAAACAATCCTTTATTTGCAGGGAACGGAGGCCTTGGCCTTGGCATACCTCTCTGTCCTTCAATGGAAGCCATAAGAGCTGTTTCTTCGCCGCATACAAAGGCTCCTGCTCCTAGCCTCAATTCAATATCAAATTTAAAGCCTGTTCCCATTATATTATCTCCAAGCAGGCCGTACTGTCTTGCCTGGCCTATTGCTATTCCAAGACGTTTAACAGCTATCGGGTATTCTGCTCTGCAATATATATAACCTTGGCCGGCACCAATAGCATAACCGGCAATAGTCATAGCTTCAAGTATTGAGTGAGGATCCCCTTCCAGAACGCTTCTGTCCATGAATGCACCCGGATCTCCTTCGTCGGCATTACAGAGAACATATTTCTGGTCATTCACTGATCTTGATGCAAAATCCCATTTCATTCCGGTAGGGAAACCGGCACCGCCTCTTCCTCTGAGCCCGGATTTCTTAACTGTATCTATTACTTCCGCCGGTGTCATTTCGGTAAGTACCTTTTCAAGAGCCTTATAACCGTCAAAAGCTATATATTCATCTATGTTCTCAGGATTAATTACACCGCAGTTCCTTAATGCAACCCTGACCTGCTTCTTGAAGAAATCAACTTCTTCAAGGGCTTTTAGTTTGTTTTCTTCAACTGACTCTGCATAAAGCAGCCTCTTCACAACTCTGCCCTTTACCAGATGTTCCTTTACAATTTCCTCCACATCTTCAGGCTTAACCAAACTGTAGAAAGAAGCTTCCGGATAAACAATAACTACCGGGCCCAGTGCACAAAGCCCAAAGCAGCCTGTTCTTTCCACAACAACTTCTTTTTCAAGTCCGTGCTTCTTTATTTCTTCTTCAAAGTTCTTTGCTATCTGTTCAGAATTTGAGGAAGTACAGCCAGTACCTCTGCAAATCATGACATGAGAACGATACATCTCCATTAATATTACCTCCTACAGATTACTATATTCCTTTCTGTCCCTCAAGCCTTCCTTTATTTACTTTCAGCACCGATTGTATATCCCTCAACAACCTTGCCCTTCATAATATGTTCATTGACTATTCTAATGGCCTTGGATGGATTTACCTTAACATAAGTAACCTTCTCTTCACCTGGTCTATATACTTCTACTATAGGCTCAAGCCTGCACATACCAATACAGCCTGTCTGGGCAACTACCACATCTGACAGATCGTGTTTTTTTATTTCGTCCATTATTGCTAGAAGTACCGGCCTTGCTCCTGCAGCTATACCACAGGTTGCCATACCGACAACTATTCTGGTGCCGGATCTATCTTTTCTGACATTGATCGTATCCAGGGTTTTCTTTCTGATTTCTTCCAATTCCTGAATTGTTTTCATCTTACACACCTCCGCGTATATTCTTTAAACCTTCATTTATATAATCCTTAATCCACATCATAACCTCGGGCTCCCCCAAGTTAACATCATTACCCAAAGCAGTCCTGATCTCCCTTGTATCCAGGCAGAAATCCCTTCCGTCAATAATGTGCCTGTATACAAAATCAATAACCCTATTAACATCAGATCCTGCAAGAATTAGACTCAACATGGTTTCAGCCATATTTCCCATAGGAGCCCTGTCTATATGGCTATGCTTGAATACAGCTGTAAGCCGCGTTCCCACATTTTTTTCCGATTCTATGACAAGATCCCCTTCGCATCTCCTGCATGCTGCCAGCATAAGAGGTATACCCAATCCGACCTTTCTGCTTGTCCTTGTAGTCACAAAGGGATCCATTACCTTATCAAGAAATTCCTTATCCATTCCCTTACCGTTGTCATTTATACAGATAGTCAATCGATCCGCTTTTGTATCTTCTTCTATTGAAATCTCCACAAGGCTGGCTCCTGCTGAAATCGAATTCTGGGACAAATCAAGAATATGCAGTGATAAATCCTTCATCCTGATATTAATACTTCTTCACAATATCCGGGATATCATCCGGAACCAATTTGCCATATACATCCTCACCAATTGTCATTACCGGAGCAAGGCCACAGCAGCCCAGGCACCTGGTTGCCTCAAGAGTAAACTTCCCATCCGCTGTCGTACCTCCGGTTTTTACATTCAGCTCTTTTTCAAGCCTTTCAAGTACTCCTTTGGAGTTCTTAACATAGCAGGCTGTTCCGAGACATACGCTTATTGTGTGCTTGCCTCTCGGAGTCAAGGTGAACCTTGAATAAAAAGTAGCTACGCCGAATATTTCAGCTACCGGAATGTTTAGTAATTCTGATATCCTCTTCATTGCTTCCTCAGGAATATATCCGAATAATTCCTGTGCTTCATGAAGAATTGGTATTAAAGCGCCCTTCTGATCCTTATGCTCCAGGATAACGTCCTCCAATTTCTCCATGTTTTCCTTCATTGCTGCGTCAGACATTAAAGAGTTCCCTCCTTCAAATATTTATAATTGGAAATAGTTATAACTAATATTGAATGCACTTAAATTATTACATTAGGATATAGTGCTGATTCAATAAAATTTAGGTTGTTGTTTCGTGAACTTTTGTACTCTTTTATCTGTTTTTCACGAAAGAATTTATTGACATAATTTTGTCAATTACGTCCTACAATATTGTATCACATATTAGATATTTTTTTAACAAATATTTTAATATTTTTTCTTTTTCCCGTTTGTTTTTTCCAAAACCGTATATAATAATTAATTTGGAGTATTCTTTTTATTTAAGGTTTTTTTATTATTTGGGATCCAGCTTGTTAAAAAGCTCACTGACGCTTAGATAATCCAGCTCAATAAAAAAATCCCTTTCGCTTATATCTTCAAGATAATGAGCGTCAGAGGATATTATGTGATTGAATCTGCTAAGAAAAGGATACTTTTTAAAAGCTGCATCCGGAGTGCATCTTTTTGATATTTCCACTGTTTTGACCTTAAGCTCCGGAGGAATAAAGCCAAGGTTGGTTATGATGCTGAAGCCCTGTCTGTCTACATGAGCAGGTATGCATACCCCTCCAAGCCCTCTGGTCAGTATGAACACATCATTGACTGAGAGTATTGTGGAAGACAGAAGCAGCTTATGTTCTTTCCCTATTATTTCATCTGAACTGTTAAAAATCAGCTGGCGTCCAAAAATTTCTTCGTTATTCTCAATATCCGGTAAGGAATTATAAACAATCTCCGCTAATTTCATTGCTCCTTCCATTCTCTTAAAAAGGCACAATAAATGAACTTCCTCTTTTGTCTGAACCTCCATTCCCGGAATAACCATCAATCCGTTCTCCTTTGCTGCTTCCATAACTGCTGGAAGGTTGCTGCAGGAATTGTGATCTGTAACCGCTATGATATCGAGCCCTTTCAATAGGGCCATATTCACTATATTGCATGGTGTCATATCCTCATCACCGCATGGTGATAATGCAGAGTGTATGTGAAAATCCACCGCAAATTCCATATTACTCAATTCCCATCCTGTATAGTTCTTTTGCAATTCCATATGCGCTTAAGTCTGACTGATACACAGCTACTCCCTCATCCTCTGCTTTTTTGAGGGTATCTTCCTCAACCTCCACTCCTTCAGGTACAATGATACAGCCTAATTCAAGCAAAGCTGCCACAGCAACTATATTTGCATGAGTCTGCACAGTTATCCATGCGTCTCCTTTACTGGCATGGGCCATAACCCAGCTTAAAAGATCACATATATATACTCCCTTAAGCTCCCTGCTGGTTCCTGCCTCTCCTGCCAACAGCTTCAATCCTGCTTTTTCTCCGGCATCTCTTACTAACATGTTAACCCTCCCTATAATTGCGGTTTTTCTTTATTAAAACTTTTCATGGTTTTGACTATACAAACTGCATTCTGGCTTTCACCCTTCACTATGTCCTCTGCAAATGCCTTGCAGGTTGGAGCACCGCAGACACCGCAGTCTATTCCGGGCAATTCCTTCAGCATTTCCTTTATCTTTTCCATTTTCTTGATGGATTTATAAATATCATCATCAAGACGCATTACGGCTCTGGGCTCAATTTCTTCAGTCAATCGGATAAATCCGCTCTTATACATTTCTATTTGTTCCTTTATCTCTTCCTCACTGGGATTTGAATTGGGAAGCCCTTTTGCAAGGGTTTTCATGCGTCTCCTGGCTATAAAAGGATTCTCTATTGTAAGAGGCCCTCCTACACAACCTCCGACACAGGCCATTCCCTCAAAGAACTCCAATCCCTCAAGTTTGTCCATTTCAATTTCTTCCAGAATCTTAATAACCTCATGTATTCCATCTACAGCAAGATAGTTTTTTATACCCAAAGGCTCTCCCTGTCCCCCGGTTATCGGCCATAACAAAGATTCCTTTGTACTCCTGGTCAAATCTTCCGTTTTACTGCCTAAATTCCTCAGCATCATGCCATAAACATCCTTCATTGACAGCACACCATCAATGTAGGACTTTTTTATGCCTATGGGGTTTTTTGCGCTTGTCACTCTGGCTGTGCAGGGAGAAATATAGATTACTCCTATCTCCTCCATAGGGAAACCTGTCTTTCTGGCAGCCTCAGTCTTGGCAATGCGTGCCGCTATCTCTATCGGTGTTTCTATATCCGCGATATTAGGCAGCAGCTCAGGGAATCTAATCTGTATAAGCCTGAGGGTAGCAGGGCAGGTAGAATTTATTATGGGGCGTTTTTTATCAGGATTCTTGAGAATGTGGTTTTTTATTACATTGGTTATTATCTCTGTCCCTACAGATGCCTCGAAGATTTCATCAAAGCCTATCTTCTTTACAGCCGTGAGCATTTCATTGATTCCGACATTGCCTCGGAATTGCCCGTACAGCACCAGGGACGGTATAGCAATAGTATATTTGTAGTTCTTTAATATATCTTTTCTGTCTGTGACAGCATTCTTTGCATGATTTGGACATATTCTAATGCATTCACCGCAGTCAATGCATTTTTCACCTATTATACAGGCTTTCCCTTCTTTCAGCCTTATAGCCTCTGTCGGACATACCTTCAAACAGCTTGTACATCCGACGCATCTATCCGCATCAAGCACAACTGAATGAAAGTGCTTCTCTTCCATTTTATTCACATTGCTCACCTACTTTCAAATCTACTTCAATAACAATAAGAGTACCTGTTCCTTCCGAAGAAGTTACATAAAACCTGTCTGAGCATTTTTTCATATTAGGCAAACCCATACCGGCTCCAAAGCCCATTTCCCTTACTCTGTCGGTAGCCGTTGAATAACCTTCCTTCATTGCCAGTTCTACGTCGGCTATGCCTGGCCCCCTGTCATTTGCTGTTATCCTGATAATCCCCGGGGTAATCTCTAACACGATCTGTCCCCCGTTAGAATGAATGACAATATTCATTTCCGCTTCGTAAGCAGCAATGGAAATCTTTCTTATAATACTTGAGTCGATACCTAATTCCCTCAAGATTTTCTTTATTTTGCTTGATGTTTCTCCTGCTCTGACAAAATCATCTTTTTCTACATTAAATATATATTTTATATCTTCCATTAAATAATTCCTCCAAATAGGCAGCCGAAATCCGACCTATCAATCGATACTTACACCTTCCAGCCCATTGCTGTAAAGCTTGCCCGAGGCAGTATACATAGTATCCCTGGTCAAAAGCAGCGCAATGCCCTTCTCAATAGCCAAGTCAACAATATCCTCGCCGGGTTTTTTCCCCCTGACAAAAACTATTGCGCTCAAATCTGCCATTTCCGCAGTCCTTACCACCTGCTGGTTGGTTAATCCGGTGAGGAGCAGGGTCTTGCCCTTTACAAAAGCTAATACGTCGCTCATCAGATCAGATCCGAAAGCAAATGAAACCTCGTTTTCCAACAGATCATCCCCGCATAGCACTTCTGCGTTCAATACTTCTTTAACCTCACATATTTTCATATATAAACCTCCTTAAAAGTACCATGTTTGGTGGTATACTCACAACTATATTTAATTATACAATATTAAAAGCATAAAATCGATAATATATTAACAAAGTCTTTCTGTTGTTTCTTTTTATTGATATGCCCTTTAATTTATACTAAAATATAATCATCAGGAGGTGGTTAAATTGTCTTCCATCTTATCCGGCATTCTTCGGCAAAAGCTTTTGGAAATACAAAATCAGCTTCCAACCTATGTCAAGATATTAAAGGACAATCCTCCAAGCTTTGAGAACATACTTGAAAATGAGATCAATGAGCAATCCGATGTTCAGAATAATTATAGCGGAGATTATAGTCCGTTAATTAAAGCTGCCGCAAAAAAATATAATATCAGCGAAAATATAATAACTGCCGTTATGAAAGCGGAATCCGGCTTTGACCCGACTGCAGTATCAAGGACAGGGGCAATGGGCCTGATGCAGCTTATGCCTGAAACCGCAAAAATTTTGGGAGTACATAACGCTTTTGACCCGCGGGAAAATATAGAAGGAGGCGTCAGATACCTTAGGGAAATGCTGACAGAGTTTGGCGGTAATCTGGAGCTTGCTCTTGCAGCATACAATGCAGGCCCCAATGCTGTTAAGAAGTACGGCGGGATACCACCTTATGAAGAGACTCAGAACTATGTGAGAAAAGTAATGTCAAGCCTTAAAAACAAAACATAAAGGGAAGTGCGGATGTTTACAGCATTTCCCTTTTCATTATTATAAAATCCTCTGCAAGGGCATTTAGCTTAATATACTGTTCGATAGTCCTGAAGTAGCTGAAATCAAGCTTCTGCCAAAAGCACCTCCCAACACTGTTTCCGGCGATTATTCCTATATAGAATCTCTTTACATCATAGCTCTTGTTCAGCATGTTTATCAATGCTTCAGCAGCCTTGGTCCCGATTCCCAGCCTCTGATACCTGTTATCCACAAGAATTGAAGATATCCATGCTTCTTCGCTGTTCTCATAATCGATCCTTCCTTTTATTACACCGACCAGCTGCAAGGCATCTTCTTCTTCCAGAAAAATACCGGTAAAGAATTCATGGCTGTTGACAAGCACTTCCAGATACTTTTCATTTATATCCCTCAGGGACATTCTTCTGTCTATGCCTGTTGCATATATGTTCTCATCATTCTGGTTATACAGATTCAGGACATCCTTCAAATCCTCCTTGGTAATGTCCCTGAATATAAGATTATCCAATTTATTATTAAGCGTAAGCATTTTCTCACCCGCATATCATATGTTTCGCAGAAACCTCTTCTATCAAATCCAGATAGTGCAAAACGTTTTCTTTTGCCTATACATCTTTTTGATTACTGAAATATATTCTACAAAACATAATAAATTCCTCTTTTAATCATTACTACAACATTGTAACAAGCTAATTCCAGACGTTTCCATATGATTTTAACTTATTACCTTTACATTATCGTGATTTAATATATAATCTAATTAGTGGGAATATTCTACAAATTATTTTAAATGAGGCAGGTGATATAATGGCGGAAATAAGAATAATGAGGACTTCCGATTGTAAACCGGGGATGGTATTGGCTTCTGACATCATAAACGACTATGGCGCAGTGATACTTTATCAGAACTCAATATTGGACGAATACTCCATCAGCAAATTGATGAAGCTGGGTTTGAATTTTGTTAAAATTTACAAGGATTATGAGTTCAAAGAAAAGAAGCACGCTGTCATCGAGGCCCAATACAATAACAATCTTGAGGAATTTAAAGAGATAATTTGGGATATAAGCTGCGGAAAAACATTGGAAATGGAACGTATAAGCGAAGTATCAAGAAGCCTCATCAGCAATTTTGACTCAATAAACGATCTTATCTCATGCCTCAGCAAGGTCAGATCAATTAGTGAATATACCTACACACACAGCTTGAATGTATCACTTTTATGCTCCCTGTTGGGCTCTTGGCTGAACCTGGGACATAAACACATTGAGCAGCTCTCCTATTGCGGGATATTACATGACATCGGAAAATCAAAAATATCTCCTGAAATACTCAATAAGCCTGATACACTTACAGAAGAAGAATTTGATAAAATAAAGCAGCACCCTCTTATTGGCTATAAGATGCTGGAGGGCAATAAAGAAATCAGTAAGGATGTTGCTTTGGGGGTATTGATGCATCATGAAAGGGAGGATGGCTCCGGTTATCCCTTTGGATGCAAATCGGAAAGGATTCATTACTATGCAAAGATATTGGCTGTTGTTGATACATTTGACGCTATGACCTCAAACCGTATTTACAAAAAACGCCAGACACCTTTTGACGTGCTGGAAATGTATGAAAGTGAATATCTTACAAAGTGTGATGCCGGTATTATGCTTACTTTCCTGAAACATATATCAAGCTATTATATCGGTACAAAAGTCAAGCTGAGCGACGGCTCCATCGGCGAGATAGTATATATTAACACCAACAGGATTTCCAGGCCTCTCATAAAATCAAAGGATACAATAACTGATCTCAGCATGATTCCGGAACTGAAAATAATAGAAATGCTCTAAGTTTTTCTCAAGCTGATGCCATAAAAGCAGCAAATTTTGTGGTATACTATATTTATGCAAAATACAATTAGCAAAAGGAGGAATTATCATGTCATTGGTAACATCAAAAGAAATGTTCAGGAAAGCATATGAGGGCCAGTATGCCGTAGGGGCGTTCAATGTGAACAATATGGAAATAATCCAAGGGATTGTTGATGCCGCCAAGGAAGAAAACGCACCACTGATACTGCAGGTTTCTGCAGGTGCAAGAAAGTATGCAAAACATGTTTATCTTATGAAGCTGGTTGAAGCAGCGGTAGAAGATACCGGCCTCCCAATCTGCCTACACCTGGATCATGGTGAAGACTTTGAAATATGCAAGTCTTGTATTGATGGAGGCTTCACATCCGTTATGATTGACGGCTCCAAGCATCCCTTTGAAGAGAATATTGCAGTCACAAAACGAGTTGTTGAATATGCCCATGAGAGAGGTATAGTGGTAGAGGCAGAGCTGGGCAAACTGGCAGGGGTTGAGGATGCTGTCAATGTAAGCGCCAAGGATGCTACATATACCGATCCCGACCAGGCCGTTGAATTTGTTGAGAGAACAGGAGTTGACTCTCTTGCAATAGCAATAGGCACCAGCCACGGGGCATATAAGTTCAAAGGAGAACCTAAGCTGGACTTTGAAAGGCTTGAGAAAATAACCAGGCTTCTGCCTGGCTTTCCCTTGGTTCTTCACGGGGCTTCCACAGTTCTTCCCGAGTTCGTCGATCTTTGCAACAAATATGGCGGCAACGTAGCAGGAGCACAGGGTGTACCGGAGGATATGCTTCTGAGGGCAGGAAAACTCGGCGTATGCAAGATAAACATAGATACCGACCTGAGGCTTGCGATGACTGCTTCGATAAGAAAGCATTTTGCCGAGAACCCGGGAGACTTTGACCCGAGACAGTATCTGAAGCCGGCAAGGGAAGCCATAAAGAACATGGTTAAGCACAAGATGAGGAATGTATTGAACTGCAGCGGCAGAATATAAAGCAAAAGCTGAGAGGACGGGACGTTTCGCCTGTCCTCTCAGCTTCCCTTAAAGATTTATTTCCTCCAATATCCACTGTGTCACCTGCATTACCAGGGGGCCGCAAAGTTCGTTATGCCTTTTCATCTTTTCCTCTTCTGTTTCTACGGTTTTTTTCATATCCAAACCTGTAATATCATAACAGAAGGTTGATCCGTACTTCTCCTTGAATTTTCCAAATATCCTGTCTGCCGGTAAAAATGATGTATCTTTGCTGTCTCCACTGGTCTTTCTGCCGCCGACCAGTCCCATGCAAATAAAAGCAGCATTCAATGCTCCGCAGTTGCTTCCGTTCTTGCTCATTCCAGCCCCGAAAGGAGTTGCGATTTTCTGGGGTATTTCCTTGTCCGTACCCAAATAATCACATACAGCCATAACTACAGATTCACAGCAGTTATAGCCGCTATTAAAATAATTCAGTGTTTTTTCCTGGATTTCTTCATATTTGCCCATTGTACCCCTCCTGTTTTAATTATTGTATTTGCCATCGCAACTGCCATATGTCATATATCCAATCTGATTATACCATAAACTATTCTTTAATCCATCTATAATGCCTGGTTATTTCCGATATACCGTTCCAGTATAACAGCGAATCTTCTTCTGCAGAATAAGGGCCCGAATTATGTATCAAATACGGCACTCCATCCTTATTTCTCTTATCCGATATGATTCCTATATGCTTTATTCTGCCTCCAAAGACAACTATGTCCCCACCCTGCCATTGGTACAGGTTTTCTTTGTTTCCGGGCAATATTTCATTAGTAAGCCTGACTGCATATTTGTCGAAGAATACTACGAGATTGGGTATTCTTCTAAAGTCAATATTTGGGTCAGGTCCTCCCGATTCGGTTACTCTCTTATACTTATCGGTATTATTTTCAATATCCTCATCAACCAAGTCCTTGAGTTCAAAACCGGAGTTTCTGAAGGCTCTCCATATCACATCAGTGCATACTCCCTCATCCTCAGGGGGATAGCCTCCTCTATAATATGCATCCTTATATGTGGATTTGTTCTCCACATCAGCCCTTGCGCCCTGAACAATATCCTCCAGATCATCAATACTGTCGGTGTCTTCATCGTTTCCGGAGAAAAGCCTTTCAATTTCAAGGCCTTCCAATTCTTCAAAAGAATCAGCGGATTCATCAGGATAGGCAATTTCTTTTTCAACTTGTTTTTCTTGTTCCACAGAGCCAGTATATTTTAACAACAAAATGCCCGAAATCACAATCAATATGACAAGAATTGCAGCTACTGCTTTCTCTGAAATGTTCTTCATTATATCACTTCACCCCCTTGCATCTCCCATTGTACAACAAAAAACTATGACATAATTACTTTTCCAGTATTATATCATAGCTGCAGCAATCAAGCCCTTAATAATATATTACTGTTCTGATGATATTGACTTTCTTATCACTGATATTTTCAAATCCTATTTGCTCTGCATATTCTCCGGCTTGTCTTGTAACCATTACTAAATCACCATCATGAGCATACTGTCTTTCATTATCGCCAATAAAGGTTCTTACATCCCCTCCCTTAATATACTCTCATTTTCTTTAAATATCTTCATGTTTCGTAGATTTTCAATTTGTTTAGGTTGAGCTTTTCCCTTGGATATAGCATAATTGCTGGTCGATGTGTGGTTTTAGGCAGAGAA
>JAKJBT010000037.1 GCA_022706865.1 Bacillota bacterium | reverse complement strand
TACGGAAGAAGGTTCATTGCAGAAAAGAAGAGCAAAATCGCATCACTGCCTGTCGGCTATGCCGATGGCTATACGAGAATGCTGTCAGGCAAGGCAGAAGCATTGGTAAAAGGCCGGAGAGTACCTGTGGTGGGAAGAATATGCATGGACCAGTGCATGATTGATGTAACAGGTATCGAAGATGTAAAAGTCGGTGATGAGGTGGTGCTTTTCGGAAAACAGGGAGAAGGCTTTATTCACATTGATGAACTTGCAGAAAAGCTTGATACCATAAATTATGAAATTGTATGCATGATAAGCAGGAGGGTTCCGAGAGTATATGTCAGGAACGGAAAGATAGTCGATGTGTTGAATTATTTATTAGACTAGCTGCTGCCATATATTGTACGTAGGCATAGTGCAAGAATTGGTATATAATATTGTATATGCGGTTAGTATAATCATATATGGTACAATGTGCATTTCCGACACATAATTTTACACTCCTTGCTCATACATATTATTGACGATGCAGAATGTTGCTTACTCTGTGTGGTCTTCAAAAAACTTAGGAGGTGCTAGTGTGGCTGATTTAAAAAAGATTGCCGTTTGCATGCCGGATTCTCTTCTGAAAGAAATTGATGATATGGTATGCCATAAATGTATTAATAGAAGTGAATTCATCAGAGACGCCATGCGTTTTTATATAAGTGAGATAAAGAGGACTAATACAGTGGAAAAGTTAAGGAACGGATATCTGGAGATGTCTGAAATAAATATAACACTAGCAGAAATAGGACTTACAGCAGATTATGAAACAATAATAAGATATGAAACAAGGCTTGCGGAGTGTGAATAATGTGGTTTTAAGAAGAGGGGACATTTTCTATGGAGATTTAAGCCCGGTGATAGGATCGGAACAGGGCGGTGTAAGACCCGTATTGATAATACAAAATGATATAGGAAACAAATATAGTCCCACTGTTATTGTTGCTGCAATAACTTCACAGATTAATAAAGCAAAGCTGCCTACACACGTTGAGTTGGAAGCTTTGAAATACGGCATAACAAAGGACTCGGTCATATTATTGGAACAAATACGGACAATAGACAAGAGAAGGCTGAAGGAAAAAATCGGCCATTTGTCAGAGGAGCTTATGAAGCAGGTGGATATCGCCCTGCAGATAAGCTTTGGATTAATAGAATATACATAGTGCCAGGTGCAGAACATAAGAACATATTAAGGGAAATATTAACATTTAATACACCTTCTGATGATATTATATCGGGAGGTGTATTGTTTTAGGGGGAGTGGAGAGAAGAATACAAGGTAAGCTTTATGGATATGTGCTGATGGATAACCACTGTCATCAAAATCCGGTCAAAGCAGGCATATGTAAAAGGGGCGAGGATTATAAATGGAGCAGTGGTAAGTTTTATAGGAAAAGGTTGAATGATTTTATTGAGACAAAAATAATAATTGAAATTATAGAAAGTGGATTTAATGGTAAGGAAAGTTCGAAAAAATACAAGGAAATTATGGACAAGATTGAAGAAACGGATTATGATAAGCTAAATGATATAGGAAACAGGGCATATGAAATAATGATGAAAAGCAGCATAAGCACAAAAAAACGATTATACTATGAGAGAAATCGGCTCAATTTTAGGTCAATCTGGTGTATCAGTCTGGAAGATGTTGAAGGATAAATAGGTTAATAAGTCAACAGGCTGGTACTTAATAAGGGAGGTGCAGGAATGTATCCGGGATATATAACGGATGTAAAAGGTATTATAGTTGGGCACAGCCAATCCGAGAAAGGCATGACCGGCTGTACGGCGGTTATCTGTGAAAAGGGTGCCGTAGGGGGAGTGGATGTGAGAGGCTCTGCCCCTGGAACCAGGGAAACGGACTTGTTGAAGCCGGACAAGCTGGTGGACAGGATCCATGGAGTAGTACTGTCAGGAGGAAGTGCTTTCGGCCTTGAAGCGGCCTCCGGAGTGATGAGGTATTTGGAAGAGCAGGGAATAGGATTTGATGTCGGAGTTGCTAAAGTGCCTATTGTGGCTTCTGCCGTTATTTTTGACCTGAACATCGGTGATCACAGAATCAGGCCGGATTTGAATATGGGTTACGAAGCGGCAAGGAGCGCATCTTCGGAAGAAAGCAGGCAAGGAAATGTCGGCTGCGGATTGGGTGCTACCGTAGGTAAAGTCTTTGGCCCCGAGCATGTTATGAAGTCCGGGCTGGGAAGCGCCTCTGTCAAGTCAGGGGAACTGATAGTGTCTGCAATAGTATCGGTAAACAGCTTTGGAGATATTTTTGACTATGAAACCGGCAGACAGCTGGCAGGGGTATATGACTATGAAAAAAAGGAAATGCTGAATACATATGAAATAATGAAAAGGGAAGGCAGGGCGTTGGGTTTTCCCATGAGGAATACAACCATAGGAGTGGTCGCCGCAAATGCCGTATTAACCAAAGCTGAAGCAAATAAAATTGCAGCCATGGCGCAGAACGGTTTTGCCAGGTCAATCAATCCGGTGCATACCATGATGGATGGTGATACAATATTTACTATGGCTACCAACGAGATAAGAGCAGATATCAACCTTGTGGGTACTATGGCCGCTGAGGCGGTTTCGCGGGCGGTAACCAACGCAGTTGTAAATGCAAAGTCATGTCATGGGCTGATTGCCTGCAGCGATATATAGTATACCGTAAAATATAGCTTATTGTTTTTTTATATTATTTTTATTATAATATTCTTGAAGCCAGCATCCGTAAGGAGTTGGACCGGATATGGTTATAAACGATATGTTTTACGACTGGTATCCAAAAAAAGGAACTAGAGCGGAGGTATTAAAAATGGAAGCAGTAAAGAGATTTGACGTGAGAAAATTAGTTATTGTCGGGGTATTGGGAGGTGTATCCGCACTTCTGGGCATGACGCCCTTGGGATTCATACCCGTAGGACCGACAAGGGCAACTATAATGCACATTCCTGTAATAATAGGTGCAATTATGGAAGGCCCGTTAGTCGGCGCACTTGTAGGACTTATATTTGGATTCTTCAGTATTTTTCAGGCATTAACCAATCCCACACCGGTATCCTTTGTTTTCCTTAATCCATTGGTTTCCGTAGTGCCAAGAGTACTTATAGGTATTACTTCCTATTATGTATTTGCTGCTTTGAGAAACCTTGGAAACAGAAAAACCTTAGTCATTCTTAATGTCATCTGGATAGCAATAATCGGCTACTTGAGCTATGGTATTTATAAAAACATTGCAGATTCTCAAAGCCCATGGTTAATAGCTATGAATATTTTCCTGATAGCTTTAACAGCAGCATTAGCATTTTTAGCAAACAGGAAGTTCAAGGGTAAAGCACTTGATATTGTAATATCAGCTATTGTGGGAACAATGACCAATACGGGACTGGTTTTGAGCCTGATATATCTTATTTATGCGGAAAGTTTTGTTAAGAGCCTGGGACAAGACCCGGAATTGGCAAAGAAAATAATTATTGGTATAGGCATTGCAAACGGAATACCGGAGACAATTATTGCAATATTGATTGTTACCAGTGTGATAGGCGCTTTAAAAAGGGCTGAATAGATTACCGGGAGCCTATATATTTACAACCGAGGCACCTTCTGTTAGTATATTGACAGAAGGTGCATTTTTTATGAAAATACTGTGAAAGGAGCGGCATTTATGTACTCTGATAATAAAGTATTGATAGCCAAAGGGGATAATCCCGTTTACCTCCTGCCCAATATGGCAAACCGGCACGGGCTGATAGCGGGAGCAACCGGTACAGGAAAAACCATTACTCTCAAAGTAATGGCAGAGTCTTTCAGCGATATGGGAGTTCCTGTCTTTCTTACAGATATCAAGGGAGACCTGGCCGGACTGGCGGAGCAGGGCAGCGATAGCCCCAATATGGCAGAAAGAATAGCTAAGTTGGGGTTAGAGGGCTTCAGCTATAAATCGTACCCCGTATGTTATTGGGATGTATTTGGCAAGGGCGGCCATCCTGTGCGCACTACCGTTTCTGAGATGGGGGCTTTGCTGTTGTCCCGGCTGCTGGGCCTGAATGATACGCAAACAGGGGTGCTGAACATAGTATTCCGAGTAGCGGATGATAACGGCATGCTCCTATTGGATATGAAGGATCTTCGGGCTATGCTCAACTATGTGGGCGAAAACGCAAAGGAATACACCTTGAAATATGGAACTGTCTCCTCTCAAAGCATAGGAGCAATTCAGCGCAGCCTGCTTGTACTGGAAGGTCAGGGAGGGGCACAGTTCTTTGGAGAGCCTGCTCTGGATATTCATGACTGGATGAGGACCGATTCCGAAGGACGGGGATATATCAATATATTGCATTGCGTGGAGCTTTTCCATAGTCCTGCATTGTATTCCACATTCTTGCTGTGGATGCTGTCGGAGCTCTTTGAAACTTTACCTGAAACAGGAGATGTGAGTAAGCCCAAACTGGTATTTTTCTTTGATGAAGCACATCTGTTGTTTGATGATACGCCAAAAGTACTGCTTCAAAAGATTGAGCAGGTTGTAAGGCTGATAAGATCCAAGGGGGTCGGAATATATTTTATAACACAGAATCCTATGGATTTACCTCAAGAAGTGCTGGGACAGCTTGGAAATCGTGTGCAGCATGCGCTTCGTGCTTATACGCCGGCGGAGCAGAAGACCGTAAAAGCAGCGGCAGAGACCTTCAGAACCAATCCTGCCTTTGATACGGAAACTGCCATAACAGAGCTGGGAACGGGGGAAGCATTGGTGTCATGCCTGGATTCCAAAGGGATCCCGGGTATGGTGGAGCGTGCGTTCATTCTTCCGCCCCAGAGTAAATTCGGAACTATTGATGATTTTACCCGCCTTCGGATAATTAATTCTTCATCCATGAGCGGCAAGTACGATACCGAAGTGGACAGGGAATCTGCTTACGAGATGTTACAGGCAAATGCAATGCGGGAGCAGATGGCTGAAAAAGAGGAGAAGGAATATTTAGAACGGCAGAAACAGTTGGAAAAGGAAGAAAAAGAGAGGCAGAAGCAGTTGGAAGCAGAGATGAAGGAGAGGGAGAGAATCAGAAAAAGAGAAGAAACCCGTAAATATAGCAGAAAGACTTTAGCTGAACGAGCTGCCGATAATATTGTCGGAACTGTTGGCAGAGAGGTCGGAAGAACTCTCATACGCGGAATACTCGGTTCATTAAAGAAATAAAAAGAGATGTCGCAAAACTACTTAAGTAGTTAGCGACATCTCTTTTCACAAAAGAAGAATGATGCGACGTAGTAATAAGTCTGCATAGCCAAGCAAGAGCTTGTATAGTATAGCAGGGCACACTTTTATGCATTATGACCTGTAGCTTCCGTTTATCTTTACATAATCATAGGTAAGGTCGCATCCCCAGGCAGTAGCCGAATATTCCCCTTCCTTCAAATCCACTTTTATTATTACATATTCTTTGGCCATTATTGCAGAAGCGGTTTCTTCACAGAACTGAAGAGGCTCTCCATCGGCCACAAGCTGGATGCAGCCTGCCTCGCTTTCAAAAAAAATATCCACCTTGTCGGTCGAAAAATTCCCGCCGGAGTAGCCAAGAGCACACAGGATCCTTCCCCAATTGGCATCATTACCGAAAAATGCGGCCTTGGTCAGATTTGAACCGATAACGGATTTTGAAAGTATGCAAGCATCGGCATACGAGACTGCGTTTGAGACTGTGCACTCAATCAGCTTTGTGGCGCCTTCGCCGTCACGGGCAATTTTTTTTGCAAGCTCGGTATTTAGGAGGTCAAGGGCTTTTCTGAAAGTATCAAAATCTTCATCCCTGGCCTCAATCAGTTTATTACCCGCGGCTGCATTAGCAAGTATTATTACCATGTCATTGGTACTTGTGTCCCCGTCCACCGATATCATGTTATAGGTTTTCTTTACGCTTTCGCTCAAGGCCTCCTGGAGCATTTCTTTTGATATATTTGCATCAGTTGTGATAAACCCAAGCATTGTAGCCATGTTGGGATGTATCATGCCTGAGCCCTTAGCAATACCGCTGAGCAGTATCTTTTTACCATCAAGCTCAGCTTCGACGGTTACTGATTTTTCACATGTGTCGGTGGTCATAATCGCCCGGACGGCATCCTTGCCGCCGCCATGGGATAGATTCTCACATGCATTTCTGATTCCCGATTCAACATATTGCATCGGGAGAGGAACACCTATAACTCCGGTTGACGCCACCAGAACTGATTCAGAGGGAATATTCAGGAGGGAGGCAGTCAGCTCTGCCATTGCATTTGCATCCTTATGCCCCTGCTTCCCTGTGCAGGCATTTGCATTGCCGCTGTTTGCAACAACTGCCCGAATGCTTTTTGACTGAATATGCTTCATGTCAAGAATCACCGGTGCCGCTTTTACTTTATTCGTCGTAAAAACAGCAGCAGCAACCGAATCCTTCTCACTGTATATTACACATAAATCCTTATTGCCGTTTTTCTTTATGCCGCAGCTTACACCGCTTGCCTTGAAATATGGCACATCTGTTATAGTCATATCTTTAATAATCTTCATTTATACAATCCCCTTTACAGCATATTCGGCAGCATATCCAAACCCATATGCTCATATAACCCGAAGAGGATATTCATGTTCTGCACCGCTTGCCCTGCAGCACCCTTTATAAGATTGTCTATTGCACTGACCGCTATAACCCTGTTTGTCCTCTCATCCACCCTTACAGCAATGTCACAGATATTTGATCCTCTTACATATCTTGTTTCCGGCAGGGAGTCGGTAATTCTGATAAAATTCTCATTTTTATAATAGCTTCTGTATAAGTCGTAGAGTTCATTCTGTGAAATATCCTTCTTGAGGCTGCCGTAACAAGTTGCAAGTATTCCCCTGCTCATCGGAACAAGATGAGGTGTGAAGCTGAGAGTAATTTTTTCACCTGCCGCATCGGAAAGCTGCTGTTCGATTTCCGGTGTATGCCTGTGGGTTGCGATATTATATGCCTTGACAGATTCGCCGCACTCACAAAAAAGTGATGACATGTTTGCGCTTCTGCCCGCTCCTGAGACTCCGGACTTTGCATCGATAATGATTGAGGTGTTATCGATAACACCGGTGTGTACTAGAGGTGCAAGAGCCAGAATGCTTGCGGTCGGATAGCAGCCGGGGTTTGCCACAAGGCTTGAGTTTGAAATTTTGTCACGGTAAAGCTCGGGAAGGCCGTATGCGGCATCTTTCAAGAGGCCGGGAAGCTTATGGGTTACACCGTACCACTTCTCATAGATATTTTGATCCCGAAGCCTATAATCAGCACCAATGTCAATGACCTTCACTCCGAGGCTCAGGGCTTTTTCCACAAGGTCAAAAGATTGGCCATGGGGGAGTGCAAGGAATAATACATCGATTTTTGAAAGCTTACTTTCTATGTCTTGCATATCTATGCATATGTTGTCCAATAAACCTTTCAGATTTCCATAGACATCACTGAACCTCATATTAGAATAATTATGAGACGATAAAAAAACAATAGATACATTTTTATGTTGGGACAATATCATAGACAGCTGATAACCCGCATAACCTGTTGAACCGACGATACCTACTTTTACCATATTAATCACCTCAATATTGTGTTTTTTAAATATTATACATGTGAGCGGTTATTTATGCAATAGAAATAATAAAAATACGCAAATATTATTGCATAAAAATCCAATACGATGTATAATATGTACCATTAAGAATCAGAGGTGAAGGCCGAATGGATTTAGGCGGGACAGTAGTAATAAAATATGGGGGAAGCATTACTAAGGATAACGAAGCAACGGACGCATTCATGGAAGATGCAGCAACCCTGAGAAATGCCGGAGTAAAAGTTGTGATTGTTCATGGCGGCGGGCCTGATATAAACAGGATGCTTGACAGGCTGAATATTGCGGGGGAATTTGTAAAAGGGCTGAGGAAAACAGATGAGGCCGCCATGGAAGTGGTTGAAATGGTGTTGTCCGGCAGGGTCAATAAGGAACTGACCTCAAAATTGACTGCAAAGGGAGTAGATGCCGTAGGTATAAGCGGCAGGGACGGAAAGCTGCTTGAGGCGGAAAGGATATACCTGAATGAGAACGGCAGAAAAATCGATATAGGCTTTGTAGGCGAAGTATCCAAGGTTAACGGCAAAGTATTAAGGGATTTGCTGGCTATGGGATATGTTCCGGTTATATCACCGGTGGCAGAAGACAAAGAGGGTAAGGCTTATAATATCAATGCGGATTATGCGGCAGCCGCCATCGGTGCTTCCATCGGTGCAGACAGCCTTGTATATTTATCCGATGTTGACGGGCTGTTCGGAGATATTGATGATCCCGGCAGCTTGATTAGCAGCATTACCGCGGCGGAAATTGAAAAGCTTATGCAGGACGGTGCCATATCAGGAGGAATGATACCCAAGATGAAGTGCTGTATCGAAGCCATTGAAAAGGGAGTAACGTCAGTATGCCTTATAGGCGGAAAGAAGCCTCATATTCTGCTGGAGCTTTTCCATGGCAAAAAGGCAGGGACAATTATAATAGGAGGGGAAAAAAATGTCTAAGGAAAAGATACTGAAAACTTATGCGCGGTTTGATGTTACTGCAGTCCGCGGTACAGGATGCCTGGTTTATGATAATAATGGGAAGGAATACATAGATTTTGTGTCAGGGGTAGCGGTAAACTGCTTGGGACATTGCCATCCTGCTATTATAAGCGCCATCCGGGAACAAAGCTGCAAGCTGATGCACGTGTCAAATCTGTACTGGAATGAGCTTCAGATGGAGCTGGCTGACAGGCTGTGCGAATTAAGCGGGCTTGAGGGGGCATTTTTCTGCAACAGCGGAACAGAAGCAGTAGAGGCTGCCATAAAGTTTGCGAGAAAGTACGGCAAGCTTAAAGGGGGCATCTCAAAGCATGAAATAATATATCTGAATAACTCTTTCCACGGCAGAACCCTGGGAGCACTTTCCGTGACCGGACAGGAGAAATACCAGAAGGATTACATGCCGCTGATACCGGGAGTTAAGAGCGTTGACCTGAATGACAGCGATAAGCTGAGAACAGAAATGAACCCGAATGTATGCGCAATTATTGCCGAGCCGGTCCAAGGCGAAGGGGGAGTAATAGCAGCTGACAAATCATTTTTGGAGGAAGCAAAAAAACTCTGTGAAAAATACGATTCCCTGCTTATATTCGACGAGGTGCAGTGCGGGATCGGAAGGCTGGGGAGTTTATTTGCCTTTGAAAAGTTCGGTGTTAAACCCGATCTGGTATGTATTGCAAAAGGGTTGGGGGGAGGCTTCCCAATCGGTGCGGTTGTTGCATCAGGGAAGGCGGCGGAATGTATAGCTTATGGAGATCACGGTTCAACCTTCGGCGGCAATCCTCTTGCCTGCAAAGTAGCATTGGCAATACTTGAGGAGCTTCTGCAAAACGGAGTGCTGGAAAATGTTGAGCATATGAGTAAGTATTTTGTTGATAAGCTGCAGGTTTTGAAGGAAAAGCACGGCTCCATAAAGAGCATCCGCGGTATTGGACTGCTTTTGGGGCTCCAGCTTTCAATCGATACCAAGAAATTCATCGACCAATGCATTGATTCGGGACTGCTTCTTGTGGGAGCCGGTGCGGATGTCGTAAGGCTTCTTCCGCCATTGAACATTCAAGAGGAATATATTGACAGGGCAGTTGATATAATTGATTCGGTATTGAGCAAATAGAGACACCTTCAAGAGTTTTTTGACATAAATAATTAAATAATATATAATATGCTTTAATGATTATTCAAGGCAATGATGAGGAATAGTAGAGGGGAAGATTCTGAAAGAGAGGAAAACTCAGCGGCTGAAAGGTTTTCCAAGATTATTTCCTTTGAACCCGACCTTTGAGCTGCAGGTGAAAAGTCTGCCGCATGCCGGCGTTACAGGCGTCAAGTGGTCACATATTTTATGTATATGCGTTCAATTTGGGTGGTACCGCGAATAACCTTCGTCCCTTAACAGGGCGGAGGTTTTTTTATTTTTTTAAGGAGGGAAAGACATGAATAAGAAAATAGGTTTCATAGGATGCGGGAATATGGCACGGGCAATGATTGCAGGCTTGCTGGATTCAAATATTGCCGTGCCGGATTCCATTTTAGCCAGCAACAGTACTTCCGGCAAATTGGAGGCTGCAAGGAAGGATTTCGGAATAGGAATTACTTCGGATAACAAGGCAGTGGCACGATTTGCCGATATATTGATATTGTCGGTGAAACCAAACAAGTATACCGAGGTAATAAGAGAAATTAGGAATGATGTAAAAAAGGAAGCCGTTATTGTCACAATAGCCGCGGGTATAAAGATAAAAACGGTTGAGGCTTACTTCGGGAAAGAGCTGAAGATAGTGAGAGCCATGCCGAATATTCCTGCTGTCGTTGGGGAGGCTATGACTGCATTGTGCTGCAACGGACAAGTGACTGAAGAAGAACTGAAGTCCGTATATGATATCTTCAGCAGCTTCGGCCTGGCGGAGATACTGGATGAAGAACTGCTGGATGTGGTTACAGCTGTTTCAGCATCCTCTCCTGCCCTGGTATACATGTTTATCGAAGCATTGACAGACGGAGCGGTGTTAAAAGGGCTTTCCAGGGATAAAGCCTATAGGATGGTTTCACAGGCGGTACTGGGAGCGGCAAAAATGGTCCTGGTTACGGGGAAACACCCGGGGCAGCTGAAGGATAGTGTCTGCTCAGCTGGAGGAACTGCCATAGAAGCGGTCTACAGCTTGGAAAAGAAAGGCTTCAGGGGCCATGTCATTGAAGCAATTCAACGCTGTACGGAAAAGGCAGAGAGTTTGGGCATTGAAATAAATGGCAAAGCTGAAAAATAGCATGTTTAATAAGAGTTTGGGAGTGATAGTGTGGCTGATTATAATCGTATTGTAGTTAAGGTTGGTACATCTACTTTGACTTACGGGAACGGGAAGCTTAACCTGTCGGGGATAGAGCGCCTGTCTATGGTATTGTCGGACATTGCAAATCAAAATAAGGACGTTGTACTTGTGACATCAGGTGCAATCGGGGTCGGTATGAGTAAGCTGGGATTTAAAGAAAGGCCTTATGATATTGGGTTGAAGCAGGCTTTGGCTGCAGTGGGCCAGGGTTTGCTTATGCAGACATATGAAAAGATGTTTGCAGAATACGGGCGGGTCGTGGCACAGATACTTATAACCAAAGAAGATATCTTTTTGGAAGACAGAAGTATTAATGCAGTAAATACATTTAATGCCCTTTTCAAACACAATGTCATACCGATAGTCAACGAAAATGATACCATTGCTACTGATGAGATCAAAATCGGGGATAATGATGTATTGTCCGCATATGTGGCAAAGCTGATAAAAGCCGATCTGCTGATATTGTTGTCGGATATAGACGGCCTGTATGACAAAAATCCGGCTTTGGAAGATGCAAAACTGATAAGAAGGGTATACAGTATTGATGACAGTATAACCAGTGCTGCCGAAGATACCTCTTCCATCCTGGGCACCGGGGGCATGAGGACCAAAATAAACGCAGCCAGGATTGCTATGGAAAATGGAATACTAATGGCTATTGTAAACGGCAGCAGGCCTGATAATATTTATGACATAATATCCGGCCGGGAAGCAGGCACATTGTTTTTACCGGACAGAAAACTATGATTTTCTGCCCAGGTGTATTTTTAAAGAAAGGGATGATATTAATGGAAGATATTATTGAAAAGGCATGTCTTGCGAAAAAAGCGGGAATTGTGCTGTCCAAAGCAGATACCGTGCAGAAGAACAAATGCCTTAGACATATGATGGACGCAATTGCCGAAGACACCGACTATATACTGAATGAGAATCAGAAGGATATGGCGGCTGGGCGATCAAAGGGTATGAGCGAAGCCATGCTTGACAGGCTTCTCCTGGACAAAAAAAGGCTGAAGGCCATCATAGAAGGGCTTGGACAATTGATTGCCCTGAAGGATCCGGTGGGGGAAGTAATAAGCATGAATAAAATGCCTAACGGCCTTTTAATAGGACAGACCCGTGTCCCACTGGGAGTTATAGGAATAATATATGAGGCAAGGCCGAATGTGACAGTAGACGCCGCATCCTTATGCATTAAATCAGGAAATGCAGTTATATTGAGAGGCGGAAGCGAGGCTGTCAACTCCAACATAGCCCTTGTAAAATCATTAAGGAAAGCGCTTGCTGCATCAGGTCTGCCGGAGGATTCGATTTCGATTATCGAAGATACCTCAAGGGAAACCGCAATCAGGTTTATGAAGCTTAACGAATATATAGATGTTCTGATACCCAGGGGAGGAGCCGGGCTTATAAAGTCTGCTGTAGAGAACGCTACTATACCTGTTATTCAGACGGGTACCGGCAACTGCCATGTTTACGTCGACAGCTGCGGTGACCTGGACATGGCCGAAAAAATCGTCATAAATGCGAAGGTCAGCAGGCCGGGAGTATGTAATGCAGAAGAAAAGCTTCTGGTTCACAAGGATGTGGCAGATGAATTTATACCGAGGATAGTAAAGAGCCTGAGGGAAAACGGAGTAGAGGTGCGGGGCTGCGAAAAGACGGTAAAATTATCGGCAGAAGTAAAACCGGCAGAGGATATTGACTGGTACACCGAGTACCTTGACTATATAATTGCCGTTAAGATTGTGGACAGTATCGACGAGGCAATAGAGCATATCAACAGGTACGGTACAAAGCATTCCGAAGCAATCGTAACGGAAAACTACTCCAATTCAAGGAGGTTCCTGGCCGAAGTTGATGCTGCCGCCGTATATATAAATGCATCCACCAGGTTCACCGACGGGTTTGAATTCGGATTGGGGGCGGAAATAGGGATAAGCACCCAGAAGCTTCACGCAAGGGGGCCTATGGGATTAAAAGAGCTTACATCCACAAAGTACGTCATATATGGTAACGGACAGGTAAGATAAATAATTACAAATTTGTAACATATACAGGAGTTTTGCGATATTTGACGAAATATATACTCAGTCTGAAGATATTTTATCTTATTTCATTTTATAGGCATCTGTGAAAAAAGTACCTGTTTTTCGCAATTGCCTCTGAAAAGGAGAATTGGGATGGTAAACAGTAAGAGTCGCAAAACGGGTATCATAGTATTGACTGCAATTATCCTGGTGCTCTCTGCCGTTGTTATAAGCGCTGCAGACGGGGTAGCCCCGGGTTCGGAACAAGATCCCATTGTTACACAGAGTTATGTAGAACAGAAATCAGAGCAGATCAAATATTATATTGACAACCTGCTTGCACAGGAAACAGCCAAGCTTAAGACTGAATTGGAGAAGAAGGATCAGGAGATAGCTAAGCTGAGAGAAGAAATAAAAAATGCCGCAAAGGCGGCGGCGAAGTTTCAAGTAGTGGAAATGCAAAAAGGCCAGGTGCTTATTGCAGGGGAAGGTGCGGAAATAATTCCGAGATCCGGAAAGTTTTCCGCTATAGAAGATGCTTTTGGGGGCCTTTCGGATATTACTGCGGCAAAGGATCTAAAGAACGGCGAGGCTGTTGTCAATAACCATATGCTGATAGCAGCCAGGGGCGAAGGCAGAGGGTTAAAGGCACTTGCTGACAAGTCCTTTCTTATAATCAAAGGTACTTATACGCTTCAATAGGCACGAGACGGGTAACACCGGGCGCACGGATAAACCACGGAACACAGGTTGGGTTTTGGTGGCTTAGTGTTATCCGTTTTTGTATTTACTTTACATTTAGGCGGCAATAATAATATAATAATGTAAATGTTTAGTGTAAAACATAATAGGAAGTGTAAAATGAAAGAAAGCGCGATATTCGGAATGATATTGAAAGTATATGGCAGGCTTGTTTTCTACTATGAAAACAGCATGTTTTTCATTGTTATGCAGCGTTTAGGAATTGGTTTCGGGAAGCTTGCAGCCTCAAGCAGCATATTGGGTTTTTTCGACATGGAATGGAACATCGTGGATGCGTGGAAGCAAAGCCTTGTATTCAGAATCCTCGCATCGCCCTTAAGTTGGTTCAGATATGCTTCACAAAGATTCTCGGAGGGTGTAAACGCTGCTGTTGAAGGGAGCAGGTTACTGAATGCCATAAGGGTTTTTCTGGAGAACCTTTTTGATATGAGCACGAGGGTTTATGGGCTGCTTTTCATTACCTTTTCCGCAGCACAGGGACTGTTGGATTTTGCCTCGGGTAAAATTTTAGAACTGGCTTTATTCCTGGCCGGTGCAGCGCTGATACTGATAAACAGGCCGGTGAAGGCCCTGGCGGAGGGCAGTATGATCAGCAGGGTGATATATAGGTTTTTTAACGTATTTTACGGTGAATCATATGATAAAAGAACGGTAAATCCAGTTTTAAACAAAAGCTATGAAATTACTGCGATCGTTACAGGAATAGCATTGGGAGTGATATGGCATTTTCTGCCGCCGGTGGCCTTTGTTCTCGCAGTCGGAGGAATAGCCGCTCTTGTATTGGTGCTCTGGAGGTATGAGATAGGAGTTTTTGCCGTTGCGGGATTCATTCCTTTGGCCCCGACCATAGCTCTGCTGGGGCTCATCCTGCTTACCGCGGTATCATTTTTTATCAGGCTGTTCAGGGATAAGAGCATGAAGCTCAGGAGCACAATTCTGGATTATTTCGTAGTATTGTTTGGAATGGTGCTTCTCTACAGCTTCATTACATCATATACCCCCGGCAGCAGCATGCTTGCATTATTGATACATATAGCATTCATAGTGTTTTATTTCATATTGGTAAGTACAATTAAGACCAGGCAGCAGCTTTATGTTTTGGCAGCACTGCTGGTGCTTTCTACAACCGTCGCATCCCTCTATGGACTATATCAGCTGAAGACTGTGGGAGCCACCTCCGAAGCGTGGGTGGATACAACGCTGTTTGAGGACATAAAAGCCCGGGTGGGCTCCACCTTTGAAAACCCCAACGTGCTGGGAGAATACCTGGTACTCATCATACCTGTTGCAATTGCCATGCTGTGGGGACAGAAGAGTTGGATATCAAAGCTTGCAACCCTGGGACTTACGGCTATTATGCTCGGATGCCTCGTCTATACTTACTCAAGAGGTGCATATATCGGATTGATACTGGCTTTTGCCTTGTTTGCGGTGCTTAGGGACAGGAGGTTCATAATTCTTGGGGTAATCGGACTGCTGATGCTTCCCTTTGTGCTGCCGGCTTCTGTAATCAACAGATTTGCGAGTATCGGAAACCTGAACGATACATCTTCCTTCTACAGGATTTCCGTATGGCTGGGGTCTTTGAGGCTGGCGCAGGATTATTGGCTTTCCGGTATAGGATTGGGCCTGGAGCCCTTTAAACTGGTTTATCCCAAGTATTCACTTAACGCCGCATATGCTCACCATTCCCATAATATATACATACAGCTTATGATAGAGACAGGCATAGCGGGCTTGTTGATGTTCTTTGCAATTATAGCGGTATATTACAAGACTATGCTGACAGGCTTCTATAAAACCAGGGACAGATTCATCTCCACCTTCATGATAGCCATTGCATCCGGCATGGCAGGATATCTTGCCCAGGGAATGGTTGAGAATATATGGTACAACAACAGGGTGCTTCTGACCTTCTGGGTCATGCTGGCTTTCGGAATGGCAGCCAAGGCTCTTATAACAGAGGATAATGAGGTGTCGGGCATATGATTAAGGTAATGCATGTTTTAAGTGATATGAAGATAGGCGGAGCAGGCAGCTGGCTGCTTAATCTGCTTGGAGCCATAGATAAGGAGAAGTTTGAAATAAAGGTTGTGCTTCCTCAGGGGAGCATGCTAACAGACAAGATAAAAAATCTAGGCTTTGAAGTAATATCTGTTGACGGCATTAAAGACAAATCCTACGATTCCAGGGCCGTAAATCTTTTGTATTATATATTCAGGGCAGAAAAGCCGGATATTGTGCATACCCATGCATCACTGTCCGCAAGGCTTGCCGCAAAGAGGGCGGGAGCAGGAATAATTAATACCAAGCATTGTATTGACGGCCGTACAACCGGAATAAGGAGATTTGCGGGAGCTTTAATAAACGACAGGTATAGCGACGGCATAATTGCCGTATCGGAGGCCGTGAAAAGGAATATTGCTGAAAACGGGGTGCCCGGTGATAAGATATCAGTGATATATGGAGGTATAAACCCGGTTAAGATACTTGATGATAAGGAGAAAAGCCTTGTCAGGGAGAAATGGGGAATTTCCGAAGAAGAAGTAGTTGTCGGAATTGTAGCCAGGCTTACCGAGGTTAAAGGTCACAAATATTTTATAGATGCGGCTGAAATTATTTCCCGGGACAATGACAATGTCAGGTTCTTCATTGCCGGTATCGGACCGAAGGAAGAAGAGTTAAAGGAACTTATTAAACAGAAGGGGCTTACGGACCGGGTAGTTTTTACGGGCTTCGTGGATGAGATACACGAGGTATTTAATATTATAGATATTAATGTTATTTCTTCCTTATCTGAAGCACTATGCTTGTCACTGATCGAAGGGATGAGTGTCGGCAAGCCGTCTGTAGCTACAGATACAGGGGGAATACCTGAGGTAGTTAAGGACGGGTATAACGGATTTCTTGTTCCCCCGGAGGATGCCGAAGGGCTGGC
>JAKJBT010000129.1 GCA_022706865.1 Bacillota bacterium | reverse complement strand
TCGGTCGGGCTCTGGAGAAAAAAGAGGTGTTATATAATTGCACGATTAAATTCTACATGTGGATTTGAATGATTAAATTCTATAGTTTGCTAAGTAAGGGTAGAACTTACTTTTGCAATTTACGTGCGGCGGAAAATAAATCCAAACAATGTTAAACTCTTGACAGGCTAATGCGTATTATGTAATATATATTGTGTGAAAATCAAGTCATAAATTTAATATATGCATCTCTCCGAGTCCATATTTCCTAAGGCACAAGGCTAAGGAGTGCGGACCGATAGGGTATTGTCGGAAACGGCAGTGCCTCCCATTTGGAAAGGAGTAGTGTAAATAAGTGTGTCCTTATTTGGGCATGCGTATTTTCGAGTTATGCTCCTGCCAGATGGCAAGGAGTTTTTTTATTGCATAGGAAAAAATGTATTGGAGGTATAAGACAATGGAAACGGTTAATATTACAATTGACGGAATTAGTGCCCAGGTTCCTAAAGACTGCACAGTGCTTGAAGCTGCAAAATCACTGGATATTAACATACCTACCCTTTGCCATCTCAAAGGGATTAATGAGGTTGGAGCCTGCAGGATGTGTGTCGTTGAAGTAAAAGGGGCGAGAACGCTTCAGGCTTCATGCGTACTGCCGGTATCTGAGGGAATGGATGTCAGGACATGTTCCCCTGCAGTTATGGACGCCAGAAGAACAATTCTTGACCTCATGCTTTCAAGGCATGAGAGGGAGTGTCTCACCTGCTCAAGGAATCTTAGCTGCGAGCTTCAGAAGCTTTGCGATGAAATGGGAATAGACAAGGTTTCCTTCGAAGGGGAAAAGATAAGATACACAGTGGATGAAGCATCTCCTTCCATAGTGAGGGATCAGAATAAATGTATATTATGCGGAAGATGTATAGCCGTATGCAGGGATATACAGCATACAGAGGCCATTAATTTTGCCAATAGAGGAATAAGGACGACAGTTACCACACCATACGGAAAGGCACTTACAGAAGTAAACTGCATAAACTGCGGCCAATGCATAAAAATATGTCCTGTAGGCGCTCTAAGGGAGAAGGATGATACACAAAAGGTATGGAGCGCTTTAGGCAATCCTGATTTGCATGTCGTTGTGCAGACTGCACCGGCAGTCAGAGTCGGCCTTGGGGAGGAGTTCGGTATGCCGGCGGGAACAAATGTAGAAGGCAAGATGATAACAGCTCTGAAAAGATTGGGCTTTGATAGGGTGTTCGACACGGATTTTTCCGCAGACCTTACAATACTTGAAGAAGGCACAGAGCTGCTGAACAGGGTAAAGAACGGAGGGAAGCTTCCTCTTATAACATCCTGTTCTCCGGGCTGGATAAAGTTCTGTGAACATAATTACCATGAGTTTCTCGATAATCTTTCCACATGTAAATCGCCGCAGCAGATGATGGGTGCCGTAGCAAAATCCTATTATGCGGAGAAGGCAGGAATAGATCCACAAAATATTTTTGTTGTATCGGTTATGCCGTGCACTGCCAAGAAATTTGAAGCAAACAGGGAAGAAATGACTGTCGGCGGGTTGAAGGATGTCGATGTGGTTCTTACAACAAGGGAGCTGGCAAAGATGATAAAACAGGCAAGAATTAATTTTATTGCTCTGGATGATGGTGAATATGACAGCATATTGGGTGATTCAACGGGAGCGGCTGTTATATTCGGAGCTACAGGGGGGGTCATGGAGGCAGCGCTGAGGACGGTTGCGGATATTTTGACCGGGGAAGATATCAAGAAAATAGATTATATACCTGTAAGAGGCATGGAAGGTATAAAGGAAGCGACAGTAAACATTAACGGAGTTGATGTGAAGGTTGCGGTTGCTCATGGTACGGGGAACGCTGCAAAGCTTCTGGACAGTATCAAGAGCGGTAAGGCAGACTATCATTTTATAGAAGTGATGGCTTGCCCCGGAGGATGCATCAACGGCGGAGGACAGCCGATACTGATAGACAAGGAAAAGACTGAGGAAGTTAAGAAGCTTAGGGCACAGGGCTTATATAAAATTGACAGGGAATACAGGAAGTACAGGAAATCCCATGAGAATCCCCAGGTAAAAAAGCTCTATGAAGAGTATCTGGAGGAACCCAACAGTCATATAGCCCATCGCTTGCTGCATACAAGGTATATTGAAAGGGACAGGGCTTAGGATAAATGAAAGGGAAGCTCAATCTGCTAACAAAGGCGGCAGTATTATTGGCCATAGCAGTAGTATCTCAGCTTATGAAAATGGGCCAGTATGCAACCGGAACAGGGATCAATGCAGTACTTATTACGGCAGTTGGGGTTTGCGGGCTGCCTTGGGCAATAGCAATAGGCATAATGACACCCATGCTGGCGGTGCTTCTTGGGGTACAGCCGCCTCCGGCAATTGTGCTGGTTCCGTTTATAATGGCAGGCAATACGATATATGTTGTTTTATTCAGCCTGTTAAGAAGATACAGCGACTATGCAGGCATAATTGCGGCAGCTCCGGCAAAATTCATTTTGCTTTATACGGCAGCAAATATAATAATAGACAAGCTGCCTGCACCCATTAAGCTGGCTTTCAGCTTTCCGCAGCTGATAACTGCAATAACCGGAGGAGCAATAGCATTAGTGGTATTAAGAACAGTATCCAGGAAGCAATAAGAAAATCAGTGCTGCAAAGCAGGCGGCACTCCAGGATAAACAAAATTTTGAATTAAACGATATAAAGGCCGGTTTTGGCGGATTTAGCCAAGACAGGTCTTCTATTTTTTGTTTTTATTAATTGACGATAATTTAACAATCATGTATTATATTAATGGAAGCTTGCGAACACATTATGTAAAACTAAATAATTAACGATTTACTTATTATTATATAGGGGGAAAGTAAATGAAAATGCTCAATGTTACAATTAACGGAACCGTCACGCAAGTGCCTGAAGGCACAACAATCATGGAAGCTGCTGCCCAGCTCGGCATCGACATTCCCGCTCTTTGTTATCTTAAAGATGTTAATGAAGTCGGAGCTTGCAGAATCTGTGTTGTTGAGGTCAAAGGAGCGAGAACGCTTCAGGCATCATGTGTACTCCCCGTTTCGGAAGGTATGGAGATCCAGACTGAAAGCCCGAGTGTGGTAACTGCAAGAAAAGAAATCCTTAAGCTGATTCTTGCAAACCATCCCAACGACTGTCTCACATGTAACAAAGCGGGAGAATGTAAACTGCAGGAATATGCTTACAGATATGACGTAAAATTCGAAGAGCATCAGGGAGCGCGCAAGAACCTCGGAATCGACACTTCCAACCCATATATCTACAGAGACAACAACAAGTGCATCCTTTGCGGAAGGTGTGTCAACATGTGTGCAAAGGTTCCCGAGAGGGCGGTACTTGCGTTCGGCAACAGAGGCTTCGAGACGACAGTAGTAGCTGATAATAATAAAACAATGGGTGAATCCAATTGTGTATCCTGTGCAAGGTGTATAAGCGTTTGCCCTGTCGGAGCTCTTATGGACAGCCGGGCAATGAATATTGCCAGGTCATGGGAACTACAGAAGGAAGATGTCAAGTGTGCGGTTTGTGAACATGGCTGTGATTTCCAGCTGCTTAAAAGGAATGGCAAGGTTGTAGCTGTCAGGGCCCTAGCAGCCGGTGAAGGCAGGCCGTTATGCCTGAAGGGCAGATTGACCGTTGACCTGACTTATAATGATGATCCTAAAACTCCTCTGGTAAAGAAGGACGGAGAATTCGTAGAAGCGACCTGGGCTGAAGTACTGGGCCTTGATAAGATACTCGGGAAGATTTAAACATATTTAAATATAATGTAAAGGGTGGTTTATATGGTG
>JAKJBT010000036.1 GCA_022706865.1 Bacillota bacterium | reverse complement strand
GCTTGCGTTAACATATAAATCACTCCTCCGACAATATTTGTTCTAAAACATCAAGCTTCTTCCTTATCATTGCTTCGATATTCTCAATATAAAGCTTTATATCCTTTATATTGTGCTGCCTTTCTATCCTGTTTTCACTGTTTATGACAACCTTGGTCACAGCATCCGCTCCAAAGGCAACAATGGTTTGTCTTTCTTCAATAATCTGCATATTATATATACATTCAAAGCCTTTTTTTGAAAAGCCAATGTTCTCAAGGTTTTGCACCATATGCTTCTGCCTGTATAGATAATAAGGATGCATATCCATATCCCTAAGAAAACCTTTTGTATATTCCATCATCCTGGATACATTCTCATCATCGGGTAAAGCACTTTTCATATACTTTTCGTTCAAAACTGAAGCCCTTTTCAATGCCATGGTATGTACCGTAACGCTCTCAGGATCAAGCTTTCTTATTTCTTCCAGAGTGTGTGCCAGTTCCGCCATTGTTTCCCCCGGAAGGCCCAATATTATATCCATATTTATATTGTTAAAACCTATTTCCCTGGCAAGCTTGAAGCTCTCTACAACCTGTCCCGCATTATGGGCCCTCCCTATACGTATAAGGGTATCATCATTCATGGTCTGCGGGTTTATGCTTATCCTGCCTATATTATTCCCATATAATACCTGAAGCTTTTCTTTTGTAATGGAATCAGGCCGGCCGGCTTCACAGGTGAATTCACATTCCTGCCTTCCAAAGCTCCGGCCGATGCATTCAATAAGCCTTTCAAGCTGTTGTGCGTTCAGGGCGGTGGGAGTGCCTCCTCCTATGTATATGGTCTGCACCTTAAAGCCATTGATGTTTATAAATTCCGAAATCCTTCTGATTTCTTCCGTGAGTTTTTCCATGTAGGGTTCTATGTATCCGCGATATACATTTACCGAATTAGAAGTAAATGAGCAATAGTCACATCTGCTGGGGCAAAAGGGTATTCCTATGTATATGCTTATCTCCCTATTATTATAAGGGTATACAAAGGGTCTTTCAATATCTGCGATTTTGACTGCCAGTTCAGCTCTATCCCTGCTGATGAGATATTCTTCCGCCAGCCTTTCCGGTATTTCGGCAGAAGGGACCATATTATTCATAAGCTCATGAACAATTTTTACCGGCCTTATTCCGGTAAGTATCCCCCATGGATATTCCCGTTTGAATACTGCTGCCAGAAGCTTGTACATGGATTTTTTGACCAGACGCTTCGCTTCATTGACATCCTCAGCCTTTATACCGCTTTTTTCAACAGCTTCTTCATGCTTTTGCCCTTCCTGGTATGTAGATGTGCATACAGCAGTTTCACCGGTTATATCCAGCCTGCTCGTTATGAAAATATCTGTATCCTGCAAAAAGCTTTGGCTGTCAGCCAAAGCTCTCTCAGACCTTACTGTTTCGCACTTTCCGAAATACATTCTTACTATATCGGCAGCCTCATTATAATAATTATGGTTAATCAGTCTGATTTCAATCATAGCTCCCTCTAAATATCATCATTGTATATTTGATTCTTAACCTCCGAAACAATAGCTGAAGCTATTCCCAATTCCGTGGCTATTTCATAATCTTCCATTCCGGATTCTATCATATCAATAAGCTCATTATACTCCTGATACATCCTATTCTTATGCTTATTGGCCAGGATTTTCTTAGAAGACTTATTCATATAAAAACCTCCCATGAAACAGGTATTTATTATCATAGTCTTTCCTTTTGCCCCAAGCATATTCATTTAATAATCAATCAAACAAAGCTGTTTTCCTGCTTTTCTTGCAATATTGTTGTTGAAGGCCCGTGGCCGGGATAAACCATTGTGTCGTCAGGCAGTGAAAAAAGCTTTTCTCTTATTGATTTTACCAGCTCAGTCATGGATCCTCCGTACAAATCTGTCCTCCCGACTGAGTTTTGAAACAACGTATCCCCTGAAAACAATACCCTGTCACAATAAATACTTATACCTCCCAGGGAGTGTCCCGGCGTATGTATTATATTGAGCTTTGTATCGCCAAGCTCAAGTACTTCCCCGTCTTCAAGGTACTTATCCGCTGTCATTTCAATCGCCGTCCCGCCCAGCATGCCCGAAAAATTCTTGCTTTTGCTTTTCAGCATATCACTGTCTTCTCTATGTATGCAGACTAAAGCGCGGGAGTATTCCTTCAGCTCCTTCAGGGCACCAATATGGTCTCCGTGGGCATGAGTGATTATTATATATTTCATATTTAATCCGTTGTCTTCAATATAGCTTTTTATTGCTGGAAAATCTCCTCCTGGATCAATTACAGCCGTTTCCTTTGTTTTCTCGTCATATATAATATAACAGTTGGTTTGATATATTCCTAAAGGCATTCTTTTAAATTTCATCATATCCCAACTCATCTCCTTCTTTCTATATAATCTTCTCACTGTCGACAATTACTGTGACAGGTCCGTCATTTTCAATGTTAACCTTCATATATGCCTGAAAGGTTCCTGTTTCAGTTTTTACACCCAGTTCCCTGCACTTCCTGACAAACTCATTGTAAAGCTCTTCTGCCTTTTCGGGCCTTGCTGCGCTCATAAAATTCGGCCTTCTCCCCTTCCTGCAGTCCCCATATAATGTAAATTGTGAAACCACAAGCAATTCACCCTTGATATCCAGCAGAGACAGATTCATCTTTTCATTATCATCCTCAAATATCCTCATATTAACTGTCTTGTCAACCATATACAGCACATCCGCCTCGGTATCCTTCTCGCTTACACCCAGTAAAACGACAAAGCCCTTGTTTATGCTTCCCACTATTTTGTCATCAACAGCAACACTTCCGCTGTTAACCCTTTGTATAACCGCCCGCATTATTTACCCTCCTGTTAATTCTGCATCATTGCTTTGCCCTGAAGACATCAATTACCCCTTCGATTCTTCTGAACTTTCTTATAAGCTTATTAAGCTGCTCAATATCAGTAATCTCCAAAATGAAATTTATTATTGCCATCTTATCCTTTGTTGTTCTTGAATGGAAGGCACTGATATTTATCTTGCTTTCATCAATGATTGAAGTTATCTCGGCAAGTAAGCCCTTTCTGTCATTTGCCCTTATTTCCACATCGGCATTGTATGATTCCTTTGTCTGGCTGCTCCATTCCACCTCTATAAATCTTTCTTCCTCGTTCAAAAGGTCGGCTACATTGGGACAATCCTTCTGATGCACCGACACCCCCCTGCCCTTGGTAATATATCCGACAATTTCATCGCCCGGCACAGGATTGCAGCACCTTGAAAACCTTATCAATATGTTCTCCACGCCCTTTACCTTGACTCCTGTGCTGTTATACCTTTTCTTCCTTTCCAAGGCCTTCTCTACCTGGCGCTCAATACTATCCTCAGTATCCTCTTCTAACTTCTGGGTTTTTCTGAATTCCTCCTTCAGCTTTGTTATTACCTGATTGGGTGTCAAGCCTCCGAAACCAAGGGAGGCATACATATCCTCCAAGCTGTGGAGGCTGAATTTCTTATATATGGCCTCCACCCATTCGGGCCTCATCAGCTGAACGGTGGTATATCCGTTTCTCTTTATCTCCTTTTCCAGCAGTTCTTTTCCTTTTTGAATATTTTCTTCTCTTTTTTCCTTTTTGAACCACTGTCTGATTTTGTTTTTTGCCTGTGAGCTCCTGACTATTTTCAGCCAGTCCCTGCCCGGTCCGTTGGCAACAGCAGAAGTAATGACTTCAACAATATCCCCGTTCTGAAGCTTATAATCCAATGGAACTATTCTTCCGTTTATTTTTGCTCCTATGCACCTATTGCCTATCTGGCTGTGTATCTTATATGCAAAATCTATCGGGGTCGATTCCACAGGCAGATCTACAACATCACCCTTCGGTGTGAATACATATACTTCATCGGTAAACAAGTCTACCTTCAGAGTCTCCATGAACTCTCTCGTGTCCTTGATCTCGTTCTGCCATTCAAGCATCTGTCTCAGCCATTTCAGCTTCTCGTCAAACTCTGACTGGGAAGCCTTGCCTTCTTTATATTTCCAATGAGCCGCAATGCCTATTTCAGATGTCCTGTGCATCTCCCATGTCCTAATTTGTACTTCAAAGGGCTGCCCTCCGGAACCCAGTAAAGTCGTATGAAGGGACTGGTACATGTTTGGCTTGGGCATTGCAATATAATCCTTGAACCTTCCCGGTATGGGCTTCCATAAAGTGTGTACGATACCCAGTACTCCATAGCAATCTTTTACCGTGTCTACGATTATTCTTACTGCTGTAAGGTCGAATATCTGCTCAAAGCTCTTGTTCTGATAGTACATTTTCCTGTATATGCTGTAAAAGCTTTTCGGTCTTCCCTCAATATGAGCTTCTATTCCTACTTCCTCCAGCTTTCCCCTTAGGACCTCCATAACTTGATTGATTTCATCCTCGCGTTCCTTCCTCTTCTTGGCAACCTTGTCCACCAATTCGTAATACCCTTTTGGTTCAAGGTATCTTAACGCCAGGTCTTCCATCTCCCACTTCACCTTTGATATTCCGAGCCTATGAGCAATAGGAGCATATATCTCCATTGTCTCCCTGGCCTTTTCCTTCTGCTTTTCGGGAGGCAGGAATCTGAGAGTACGCATGTTGTGCAGCCTGTCTGCAAGCTTTATCATTATCACTCTTATATCCTTAGCCATAGCTATGAACATCTTTCTGAGGCTTTCCGCCTGCTGTTCCTCTTTTGTCTTGTATTCAAGCCTTCCTAATTTGGTGACCCCATCTACAAGCATTGCAATCTCTTCGCCGAAAAGATTCTTGCAATCCTCATAGGTGCATTTCGTGTCCTCAATAACATCATGAAGAAGGCTTGCAGCAATAGTGGTGTTGTCCATGTTAAGCTCGGCCAGTATTTTTGCGACTTCCAGGGGATGAAAAATATAGTCCTCCCCGGATACCCTCTTCTGCCCGTCATGGGCACGGGCAGCATAATTATAAGCCCTTTCGACAATCTCTGTGTCACCGGTCGGATTATACTTTTTAATTATCTTCAATAAGTCTTCTAACATAACAACACCAACTTTTGAACGTTAATGGGCTGCGTATTTAAGTACTACTAAAAAAGCTGGTTGCGCCAGCTTTCACATATTTACATTTATTTTAGTATATATTCCTTCAATTATCAAATATAAATAAAAACTTAATATTAATATTTGATAATTGAACTTACATCATACCCTTTTAAATTCTCTCTTCCCTTCAAGAATTCCAATTCTATAAGAAATGCAATGTGCACTACTTCTCCGCCAAGCTGCTCCACTAATTTAACCGCAGACATCACAGTACCTCCGGTTGCAAGCAGGTCATCCACCACAGCCACTCTTGTGCCCTTTTTTATTGCATCCCTGTGAATCTCCAGGGCATCCATTCCATATTCCAGCTCATACTTATAACTGGCAGTCTCGGCAGGAAGCTTGCCCGGTTTCCTTATGGGAACAAAACCTACCCCAAGCTCATATGCTGCAGGTGCTCCGAAAATGAACCCCCTGGCTTCCGGTCCTACGATAATATCAAAATCATAATTCCTTAAGTTATCTGTAATGGATTTCACAGCATATTTGAAAGCATCTCCCTCTTTCAACAGGGTTGTCACATCCTTGAAGCTTATACCTTCCTTCGGGAAATCCTCAATAGTCCTTATATACTTTGCTAAATCCATAATACTACCCCCATTTATTAATTTATCAGCTTTATATCCTTTATGTTCAGCTGGACACTTTCTGTTCCGTTCCATATGTTATTCTCAATACTACATATTATATCAATTTTTCCGCCGATTTGTAATATTTTTTGCATATTTCCCAAATTGTAACCTATGCAGCTGATTTCTTTTTCGCCGTCAAAAACCTTCAGGGAGAGGTGCTTGCTATCATTCCCGACCCCTTTGAATGATCTTATTAAAAGCTCCCTGAACACAAAAAGAGGGACTGTATTGCCTGTGCCAAAGGGTTCCATCAGCTTTAACAGTTTTGCTGTGTCAAGTGTAACATCTTTAGGCCCAAGCTTATAATCAACGAATATTTCCGGTATAAGCTTATCTTTGCCTAAGGCATTTTCAACTTCAAAATTCATCCTCTCCTTGAGCTCATCTACTCTTTCAGTTCTTATAGCAAAGCCTGCAGCCATTTCATGCCCGCCATACCTTTCAAAAAGATGTCCGTGTCTGGACATTGCCTCAAAAATATTGAAACCGGGTATGCTTCTTGCTGACCCTTTGCAGAACTCCCCGTCACGAACCATAATAAACGCAGGGAGATAAAATTTATCTGCCAGCCTCGATGCCACAATCCCAATAACGCCTATATGCCAATCCTCGCTGCACAGTACCAGCACCTTATCCCTATCGAAATCCACGCTTTCACCTATCATAGCTTCTGCACGGTTCAGTATTCCATTTTCTATCGATTGACGCATCTTATTGTCAGAATCCAACTTGGCAGCTGTTTCCATTGCCTTTTCCGCATCATCGGTCAGCAGCAGCTCAACACATTCGCCGGCGTCGTCGATTCTGCCCGCTGCATTTAATCTTGGCGCAAGCATAAAGGCCACATTATATGAACTCAGCTCTTTGCCCTTTAATCCGCATACCGCAAGCAGTGCTTTTATGCCGTGATTGTCAGTATTTTGGATACTTGCAAGGCCGTTCTTCACAATTGTACGATTTTCTCCCAACAACGGAACTACGTCTGCTATTGTTCCGATTGCAGCAATATCCAGAAGCCCTTCCGCAAAACCGGGACTGCCTGCTTTGTAAAGCAGTGCGCTGACAAGCTTGAATGTGACCCCTACTCCGGCCAGGTCTTTGAATGGATACCCGCAGCCGGGCTGATGCGGATTGATGATGCTTAGAGCATCCGGCAGTATTTCCCCGCACTCATGGTGATCAGTTATAATGACATCTATTCCCAGTTCCTTTGCATAATCAACTTCCTCATTGGATTTTATACCACAGTCTACAGTTACAATAAGGCTTACCCCCATCCCCTTGATTCTGTTCATGGAGTTGAGGTTCATTCCGTAGCCCTCTTCTAATCTGTTAGGTATGTAGTATACTCCATTGGCCCCAAGCTTCCTCAATGTCTTTATCATTACCGCGGTTGAAGTTATTCCGTCTACATCATAGTCACCATAAACGCATATTTTCTCATTGCTTCGGATTGCCTTAAATATCCTGTCTACCGCTCGCTCCATCCCCTTCAAAAGATACGGATCATGAAGTGAACTAAGGCCAGTGTTAATAAAGTCCCTTGCCTTTTGAACAGTATCAATACCTCTGTTAATCATTGCTCTGATAATTATTTCCGGTAATTGAAGCTCCTTAATCATCAGATTAAGGCTATCCATGCTTTTACTGTAAGCTGTCCATCTTTTGTTCAATACTCATCACTTGCCTTACTAAATTACTGGTTCAATATACTAGGTATTCATTTTATCAATATCTTCGATCGTCTGAGGCTTTTCCTGCACAACCGGTTCCTTTGCCGGAAGCTTTTCCGGCTCTAACCTTTTAAGCTCTTCCTTAAGCTTTTTATTTTCCCCTGTCAGCTCCCTAAGCTTGAATTTATACTTTATTCTTCTTATTACATCAAATGGAAGCATAATCAATACTCCGATCAATGCAGAACAAAGGATTACCACAGCTTGTGACAGACTTACCTTATACCAGAGAAAATTTATGACAACTACTCCTGCGTTTTGTACTGCAAAAAATGCAATAAAAACAGCAAAAACCAATGAAATTACAATTGTAATTTGCATTTGAAACCCTCCCGCCATTTTTGATTAAATATATGTAAGTCACCAAGCTTCCATGCATAAAGTATACCTTCACTGCTGCAAAAACTTGATACTTTAAATCTAATATATAGCTTTTCAGCCGATACTTCAACTGTTTTCTAATATGAAAAGGGATATCGCTGTCTACTTATTCAGTAGTCCTGCGACATCCCCCTAATAACTTATCTCATCAGTCTCAGCTTACTTTGAATCTCTTTCTCAGTACCACCCATAACGGGCTTGCAATGAATATGGTGGAATAGCATCCGCTTACTACACCGATAATCATCGGAAATGCGAAATCCCTTATAGCAGGCACCCCAAGGAAGTATAAAGCAAATATTGTAATCAAAGTAGTCAATGAAGTATTGATTGAACGGGCAAGAGTCTGAGTGACCGATACATTCACCAGATTATCATAGTCGATTTTCTTGCTATGTTCGATTTTTAAATTTTCTCTGATTTTATCAAAAATTACTATTGTGTCATTTATTGAGTAGCCTATTATTGTCAACAACGCAGCTATAAATGTACCGTTGACCGGTATCTGGAAAACGGCATATGCCGCAACCATCATCGCGGTATCATGAAACAGTGCTGACAATGCAGCCAAGCCGAATCTCCATTCAAATCTGACGGATATGTAAATCATTATGCCTGCGAATGCAAGCAGCACTGCAATAAGTGACTGCATAGCCAACTCTTTTCCTACTGTAGGGCCTATTGTTTCAAAGGAAATATTCTTTGATTCTATTGAATACTTGTCTGAGAAGGCTTTTATTATCTCTGCTCTTTTTTCATTGTCAAAGCTTATCTTGGTTCTTACTATGACCTGATCCTTGTTTTGTCCTGCATGAGTTATTGTTGCTTCCGGATCGTATTTGTCCATTATTTCTCTTATTTCAGATACCTCAAAGGTTTTACCTATGGTTGCATGAATAGAGCTTCCCCCTACAAAATCCATACCCAGATTCAAACCGCCGTTAATTATCAAAAATATCAATCCTACAGCCAGCAGGGCAAGTGATATTCCAAACCATATTTTTCTTGGTCCCATAAAGTTAATGGTCTTCATATTACTTCACTCCCCTTTCACCAAAATATCTCATGCTCTTTAATATGCCACCTTGAGTCAGCAGCTTCAACATGATTTTCGTAATAGTTATTGCAGTGAACATGCTGATGATTACACCGACAATAAGAGTTACTGCAAAGCCTCTTATGGGTCCGGACCCAAAGTAGAACAGTATAACACAGGCAATTATTGTTGTCAGGTTGGAGTCAAATATTGTAAGGAATGCTCTCCTGAAACCGCTTTCTATGGCTGCCCTCAAAGTTTTTCCCAGGTGCAGCTCATCCTTTATTCTTTCATATATTACCACATTTGCATCAACCGCCATACCCACCGAAAGAACCAAACCTGCTATACCCGGCAAAGTAAGTGTCGCTTTCATTGCCGCCAGTGCAAACAATGTAAGAGTCAAATAGAGAACTAAAGTTATATCTGCAACAAGGCCGGGTATCCTATAATAGAATATCATAAAAATGAAAACCAGTAATATTCCTATCTGTCCTGCACTAACACTCTGTTCAAAAGAATTCGCCCCCAGCTGAGGCCCCACTGCTGTTACTGACAGTGTCTCCATTGGCACAGGAAGTGCGCCTGCCCTGATAAGCGTTGCAAGGTCTCCTGCCTCTTCCATGGTGGCTGAACCTATAATTATGCCTTTTCCGTCAGGTATTACACTTTCTACTTTTGGAAGTGATATCGGATTCTTATCGAGATATATCCCAATTATTTTATTAATGTTTCTTTCAGTAGCTTCCTTAAACTTCTTTGCCCCTTCCGGTGACAGTTCAAAAGCCACTACCGGAGCCTGACCTAATCCGTCTTTACTTGGTGCGAACTCTGCCTGTGCTTTCTTCACATCATTGCCGGTCAGTATTACCTTTCCTGTTTCTTCTTCGATAAATTCCAACTGAGCAGTCTGTCCTATCAAATCCAAAGCTCTCTGAGGATCCTGTATTTCAGGAAGCTGTACCTCTATCCTGTCTGCTCCTACTTTTGTAATAATAGGTTCTGTTACTCCGAGAGTATCTATACGTTCTCTTATAGTTGCAACTGCTCTTGCCATCTTCTCATCATTTATCGGATCATCAGGTTTATCCTTTGCCTCCAGCAGAACAGTCACACCGCCTCTTAAATCAAGACCCAATTTGATAAGGTCCTTAGCCGGTACAATTTCATATTTTCCTATATTAAGCCCGAAAAACGCTATATATGCAAAAAATGAAATTATCAAAACTATTGCAAGAAACAAAATTAGGCTCTTTGACTTCATTTGCTTATTCCCCCTTATTTGATTTCACAATGGTTATTATATTACTTTTACAATTTTTAGTCAATGAAGATAAATATTGCACTGCTTCACTTTCCATTACTTCACCATTGCAAATTTTAGGCTTCATATGTATTATTCGCTTCTTTTCTTTTTTTATCCAATCAACAGCTCACTGCTTCAAGCTTTACTTATTCTATTGACAGCTTTGAATACTCTTTTGAAAGAATTGAATATTCTTCCGCAGAACGGCTTATCTCTTCAATTTCCGCAGGAACCAGTTCCCTTACAACCTTTGCGGGACACCCCATAACAAGAACCCCTGATGGAATTTTCTTGCCTGAAGTAATCAATGAATTAGCCCCTACTATTACATTGTCTCCGATAACTGCACCATCAAGTATAGTGGATCCCATTCCAATAAGACAATTGTTTCCTATCGTGCATCCATGAATGATTGCATTGTGTCCTATAGTGACATTTTCACCGATAATGGTCCTATAATCATTTGCACAGTGAACAATGCACCCATCCTGAATATTAGTCCCTCTTCCAACGATTATTTCATTGACATCCGCCCTAACCACTGTATTATACCAAATGCTGCAGTTTTCGTTTATAAAGCATCTGCCTATAATTGTGCTGTTTTCTGTTATAAATGTGTTTTTTCCTATACTTGGCTTATAATGCTTGTACGATATTATCATATGCCCTCCATAATACAAGTTTTAAGCAGTAACATAAGGGATCTGCCCTAAAGCATCTCCTTATATTACTGCCTATGTACCATAACTATATATGATATTCTCTTAAATTGTATTCTTATGCGAAGTTCCCTGCTTAACCCTGCTGTTCTGAACATTTTCACATTTCTGATTTGCTACTGTACAGGAAGTCTTGCATGCTGACTGGCACGAGTTCTGACACTCACCGCAGCCGCCCTTTTGTACGCTGTCAGATAATGATCTGTTGTTTATCGTTTTTATATGCTTCATTCTGTTTCCTCCTCCATGTTTTGTCACTGTTATGATTATAGCATATTAGTTTTTTATGGGAAAGAAAAATCTGCCTTCATATCAACAAAAAACCGGCTCAATTCAGGTTTATCCCTATTATTCCTCCTATTAACCCCACAGAGCTTCCCATAAGCACCTTTGCCGCAAAAAACTTGTCAAGGCTCAGGCTCTGTCCGAAGCACATACCCAAGGGTACAAGCAGCAACGTGAATGCCAATCCCAATACTATTCCAAAGAGCCAGCCTTTCTTCAGAATTTTCTTGCCCCCATAAATACTCGAAACCGTTATACTTACAATCATTATTATCTGTATTGTCATGTTCATTGATGAATCGCTCATACTTGTAAATGACAGTATCAGCGCATACAGCATTATCAGTACGAAAGACACACCAAAACATATCCCAAGTGATTTTAAGAATATCCCATATATATTAATTCCTTTTTCTTCTGCAGGCGGCATCTTAGTATAGCTCTTAAACTTTCTCATAAAAAATAACCCCCTATAGTATTTTTACAAGGTTTGTTTTCTATAAATCTATTCGCTATAAGGGACATTTATTCTCATATGATAAAAATTCAGGGAAATGAAGAAAAGTAACTTGAATTCAAGTTACTTTTCTTCATTGCTATCCAATACTTTTCCGACTGCCCATCTTGCAATCCTGAGCTTAACTTTATCTGCTCCAACCTCTATGGTAAGTATATCTTCCTTAGCATTAACGACTTTTCCGTATAATCCGCCTATGGTTACAATCTCATTGCCTTCTTTAACGCTGCTTCTCATCTCCTGAGTTGCTTTCTCCTTCTTCTTCTGAGGCCTTATCAGAAAAAAGTAAAAAGCAGCAATGACAACCACATAGGGTAATATCCATCCATACTGTTCCATGCTTCACACATTCCTCCTTTCACATCTTTCGTTCCACCAGTCAAAAATCTCATAATAACTGCATAAAAGTGCTGAGTTCAAACACCGGTGGCTGATATTATTCCGTAAATTATATTATTCAATATACATGTCAAAAATCCTTCCTGGCATGCACATTTATCCGATATTATTTTATTTATGTTCAATCATCTTTCATATCCGTATTTTTCAAAGAAGTCATTCCTAAGCTCAGTAAGACTATCCTCCAGTATGGCTTTTCTTATCTCAGACATCAGATTCTGAAGGAATCTGAGATTGTGAATGGTGGTAAGCCTGCCTCCAAGTATTTCTCCAGCCTTAATAAGATGCCTTATATAGGCTCTTGAGAAGTTTCTGCAGGCATAGCAGTCGCATTCCTCGTCAAGGGGTCTGAAATCCTCACTGTATTCTGCATTTCTGACAACCAGCTTTCCTTTTGAGGTCATCACAGTACCGTTTCTTGCTATTCTTGTAGGCAGCACGCAGTCAAACATATCTATTCCTCTTATTGAGCCTTCTATTAAACAATCAGGACTGCCCACCCCCATAAGATACCTGGGTTTATCGGAGGGAAGCTCCGGCACGGTATATTCCAGCACCTCATTCATTAATTCCTTTGGCTCTCCGACGCTCAAGCCTCCTATTGCATAACCCGGCAAATCCTCTTCAACAGTCCTTCTGGCACTTTCAATCCTTAAATCTTTATAGACACTTCCCTGCACAATTCCGAAAAGAGACTGCTTCTCGGTGTTATTATGTGCTTCCTTGCACCTTTTCAACCATCTTGCAGTTCTTTCCATGGACTTTTTCGCATAATCATGCTCACAGGGATAAGGCGCACACTCGTCAAAAGCCATTATAATATCAGCCCCAAGCGAATTCTCAATTTCCATCACATATTCGGGAGTGAAAAAATGCCTGGACCCATCCAAGTGTGATTTGAATTCAACGCCCTCTTCCGATATCTTCCTCAGTTCATTGAGACTGAATACCTGGAATCCGCCGCTGTCGGTAAGAACAGCCCTGTCCCAATTCATGAAACCATGAAGTCCCCCCGCCTTCTCTACCAGCTTATGTCCAGGCCTTATATACAAATGGTATGTATTGCTGAGTATTATCTGCGCTCCGGTTTCCTTCAATTCAAGAGGGGACATAGCCTTTACCGTAGCTTGGGTGCCTACCGGCATGAATACAGGAGTATCAATGATTCCATGGGGGGTATGCAGTTTCCCCAATCTTGCTCCCGTCCTATTATCTTCCTTTATCAGCTCGTATTTTATAGTCAACTACATATACCTCCATTAAAACAGCAGAATGTATTTATCATGATTCATTGTATTTCGCTGCCCATACCCTATGTATAACTCCATCGCTATAGCTCAGCACCTTTAACTCAGCATCTGCAATCCGGTAATATGAACCTTCATGGATATCTCTGCAGGATTGCTTGGATAAATGGCTTATTAAACCGCCTACGGTATCGGCTAGATCTTCAGGTATTTTTACTTCAATTGAGTTATTTATATCAGCTATACTGGCAGAAGCCGGGAAAATATTGATAGCTTCGGTGTCCCTTATATTGCTTACAAACAGGTACTTCTTTATTGCAAAAATACTGGCTATAGAGATTATTCCGAGAAAAAATTCCAGCATATGTGCATTGCTGATCAGCATTTTTCTTGCCACAGCGTAAAGCAAAACCTCTATTACACTGCCGGGCGTATGCCTTACAAGCATGGCCACCATCTCAACCCCTACTACGAGGAGAAGCGTATGCCCTAAAAATTTTTGGAATATATCATAAGTATCAATTGCATTGGTCTGAAATATCATCACAATATATTTCAGAAGGTCTACCATACCAATAACAATTGCTATTGTAATTACTAATGCCAGTATGTTCTCCAGGTACAAAGTCGCGTTAATAAGCCTTTGCTTAATTCGACCTATTTTCATTTAAGCACCCCCCAAAATTAAATAATAAGCATCGCATCTCCAAAGCTGAAAAACCTATAGCGTTCTTTTACCGCTTCTTTATATGCCCTCATTATGTTATCCCTTCCCGCCAAAGCACTTACAAGCATAAGCAAAGTAGATTCAGGCAAATGGAAATTTGTTATAAGGCCATCAGTTATTTTAAACTGATACCCGGGATAAATGAAAATGTCCGTCCAACCTTTGTCTTCCTGCAGGCTTCCTTTTTTCTGCATAATTGATTCAAGAGTCCTTGTTGAGGTAGTTCCTGTACATATTATCCTGCCGCCGCTATTCCTTGTGTTGTTAATAATCTCAGCACTCCCCGCTGTCAGTTCATAGTACTCCGAATGCATCTTGTGCTCCTCAATATTTCTTGTCTTAACAGGTCTGAAGGTGCCAAGGCCAACATGAAGAGTCAAGTATGCCATCCTGATCCCTGAGTCTGAAAGCTCCTTTAGCAGTTCTCTCGTAAAATGCAGTCCGGCAGTTGGTGCCGCAGCTGAGCCTTCAAACTTTGAGTACACCGTCTGATACCGTTCCCTGTCTATAAGCTCTTTCTTAATATAAGGGGGTAGAGGGATCTTCCCCAAACGGTCAAGCACTTCCTCGAAGATACCTTCGTAATTGAATTTAACCAGGCGATTACCTCCTTCAAGTATTTCAATTATCTCTCCGGAAAGCTCTCCGTTTCCGAATATGAATTCCGCGCCTAGCTTTGCCCTTTTCCCCGGTCTTACCATCACCTCCCAGATATACTTATCCTTCCGATTAAGCAAAAGGAATTCCATATTTCCCATGCTGCCCTTCTTAGCGCCAAAAAGCCTTGCGGGTATTACTCTTGTATTGTTCATCACCAGGCAGTCTCCCTCATTCAGATAATCTGAAATATCTCTGAAACTGCGATGCACAATTTCTCCGGTGTTTTTATCAAGAACCAGAAGCCTGGACATATCCCTTTCGGGGATCGGCTCCTGTGCGATCAATTCTTCCGGAAGGTCATAGTAAAAATCCCTAAGTTCCATACCGAGCTCTCTTTCTATTGTACTTTTGCGTTCTGATAGTAGTGTTCCAATATTTCCTTATAGTTATAACCTGCTTCAGCCATACCTTTCGCACCATATTGGCTCATTCCCAGGCCATGCCCGTAACCCTTCCCATCAAAGGTATATTTGTCAGGAATCACATTATAGGCCTTAGTACCGTTCATCCCTTTAACGCTTACTTTGTTCCCCGTGCCTTTAACGACTGTTTTTCCCGATGCAGAAACAACATACATATTTGAAGTTCTACCCTTTTCAGAAGAATTAAAAAGGGAACCTCTAACAAAAATATCCGCATCCGTTTTCAAATCGAACCATATACTCTTAAGAAGCCTCGTACCCAATATGCTCCTTATCTTTTCCTTCTCGAAAACTTTTGTATCCTTGGAGCCCTTTACCTCCAGCTTGGTCACTCTCCCGAATTTACTGCACTCCAATATTCTTATATCTCTTATTTCTCCCAGATCTATACCGGATTGAGTGAGCATTTCTTTCAATTCAGCCTTTTTCAGTTCAACAGTCCAATTGTCATGGGGGCTTCCGAGGCTGAATTCATCTTCCACTCCTCTTATATAATCAGTTTTTGTACCCCAGACATTCTCACTGTCTTCAGTGTGTCCTCCGCTGCTTGAGTGGTAAAAAGCGGATATAGGTGCACCATTATATGTAATTACTTTGCCCTTAGTTGCATTAACAGCTTCTGTGGCAGCGCTGTTTTCCTGAGCCAATCCGTTATATGCCTGGCAGTGCTCAGTACTGCACAGGTCGAAGCCATGAGCACCATGCCTTCCCATAGTCACCAGTGCAAAATTCCTTGCTGCCACTGCCTGTGCCTTTAAGGCTTCTATATGCCAGGAAGACGGCATTTCAGAAGGAACAACACTATATAAATAATGGTCAAAAGGAAGTTCATTTATCACTGTGACATCACTTTCTTCAAGGCTTTGCATTATTATGTCTCCCCTGTATTTCTTCCCTTTGTACTGCAGTGAACTGACTTTTCCCTTGACCTCCTTGGGCTTGACCTTTACTTCTTTCTCACTGTTCAATAACAGCATAAGCTTTCCGGTAGTATTGTCAATAATCTGTATTCTCTCCTTGTCAGGATATACAACAGAATAGTTTAAATCACTTGCTTCCCTCTTCATGATCTTTATCTGTTCAAGGCATTCACTTTCATCCAGATACAGCTGTGACCACACCATCCATCCCTTTTCATATGCAAGAAATACGGACTGGGTAATGGATGACACCTGTTTTAAGACTCGCAGGGCGGCTTCTGCATCAGCATACACCCCTCCTATTTGTATATGATACGGACCAACTACTTCACCTTCGTATTTGGCTGCCCGAACATAGTTAATTTCACATTCCTTGCCGTTTATTATGTTATAATATTCATCTCTGCGGACCTTTACGCCGTTAGGGTTTTTCACTTCAAGCAAATTCTTGTATGAGCCATTCTCAAGAACAAGAATATTCATTCCTGTCTCACTTCCAAGAGTAAAAATATTTGCCTGGGATTGTCCAAAGCTCAGGCCGATTCTGATTGTCTCAGGAACTGTAACATCGGCATGCAAAACTGTAAACATAACTGAAGCAATTATCAAGTAGAGTACTGCAAATTTTTTTGACTTCATAAGCACTAACTCCTTTTATCACGCTTTCCTTGTATTATCTGCGAATAAAACTGAATATTATTGTCATTATAATGCTGGCAAGAATACAGGTAACGATGGGAAAGTAAAATGTGAAATTCCCTTTTTTCATATAAATATCTCCGGGAAGCCTCCCGAGGCCTATTCTTCCGCCAAAATACAGCAGTGCCCCGAAGATAACCATTCCAATTCCAAGTACTATTATTATTTTGGCAAAATATTGCAGGTTCATTTTCGACCAGCCTTTCTCCCGGGCATGTATCTGTCCCTTTCGCTGTAAATACAGCCGCAGTAAGGCTGCCTGTACAAGCCCAGCTCCCTGGATTTTTCAACACCTTCTTTGAAGCCTTCCCTGAAATCCTTATACAGGAATTCCACTCCGTATTTCTTCCCTGCTTCCTCTCCTATCTTCCTGATAAGGTCATGCTTCTGGAAGGGGCTTACCAGAAGTGTAGTGGTAAAAGCATCAAAACGGCCTGAT
>JAKJBT010000128.1 GCA_022706865.1 Bacillota bacterium | reverse complement strand
TAAGAAAATCCAGAGGAACTGGATCGGAAGATCGGAAGGTTCGGAGATAGTATTCAAAATATACGGAAAGGATCTTAGCTTCAAGACATTTACCACCAGGATCGATACACTGATGGGAGTCACTTATGTGGTGCTTGCCCCGGAGCAGGAGCTGGTGGATATAATTACTACTCCTGAGCAGAAGGAAGCTGTAGAAGCTTACAAGGATTTTGCCAGAAAAGCAAGCGAAATAGACAGGATGTCAACTACCAGGGAAAAGACGGGAGTATTTACAGGGGCATATGCGGTTCATCCTATATCCGGTGAAAAGATACCTGTTTGGATATCGGATTATGTCCTTGCCACCTATGGTACCGGCTGTGTAATGGGGGTTCCCGCCCATGACGAGAGGGACTTCGAGTTTGCTGAAAAGTTCGGACTGCCGATTCCCAGAGTAATTAAGGGGGTTGGGGATGCTGATGACAAGCTTCCCTTTGTTGAATACGGAGTGCTTGTCAACAGCGGAAGATTTGACGGTATGACATCGGAAGAAGCATTGGTCAAAATCACCGAAGAGCTGGCAAAGGAAGGCAAGGGAGAGCTTAAAATAAACTACAGGCTCAGGGACTGGCTGGTATCGAGGCAGAGGTATTGGGGCACTCCCATACCGATAATACACTGTGAGGAATGCGGGGTAGTGCCTGTGCCGGAAGAGGATTTGCCGGTAATGCTTCCCTATGATGTGGAGTTTACTCCCGATGGAGAATCACCTCTTAAAAAGAGCAAGGAGTTTATGAATACCGTATGTCCCAAATGCGGAAAACCCGCCCAGAGGGATCCCGATACCCTTGATACTTTCGTTTGCTCCTCCTGGTATCAGTTCAGATATCCGGACAATAAGAACAGTAAAGAACCTTTTAATAAGGAGTGGATAGATAAGTTACTTCCGGTAGACATATATGTAGGAGGGGCTGAGCACGCAGCAATGCATCTGCTTTATGCAAGATTCATCACAAAAGCCCTGAGGGATATGGGTTACCTGGAGTTTGACGAACCTTTCATGTCATTGGTGCACCAGGGAGTAATCCTTGGCTCTGACGGGGAGAAGATGAGCAAGTCCAGGGGCAATGTCGTTTCCCCCGATAAATATATAAATGAATCCGGATCCGACGTATTCAGGACTTACCTTTGCTTTGGCTTCAACTATATTGAAGGAGGGCCCTGGAGCGATGACGGAATAAAAGCAATAATAAGGTTCCTGGGAAGAACAGAAAGAATGGTTGAGAGAGTATCTGAACTGAGAGGGCAGAAAAGCAGGAATGAAGTGACTGAGAACGAAAAGGAACTCAATTATGTAAGACACATGGCAATAAAGGGCGTTACAAAGGACTCGGAGATATTCCAGTTCAACACCTCCATAGCCAAGATAATGGAGCTTTTGAATGCATTGTATAAGTATGATCAGGAAGTTGAATACAAGAACATACCATACCTTGAAGATGTCATGGCGGATCTTCTGAAGCTGCTGGCTCCCTTTGCACCTCATTTTACGGAAGAAATGTGGGAGAAGCTGGGGTATGAATACTCGGTGTTCAACCAGAAATGGCCTGTATGGGATGAAAGTGCTCTGGTAAGGGATAGTATAGAGCTGGCTATACAGGTGAACGGCAAGGTAAAGGGCAGAATAGAAGTACCCTCTGCTGCTTCAGAAAAGGAAATTGAGGATATGGTTATGGCAGATCCGGAGACCAAGGAGCTTATTGCCGGAAAACAAGTGGTAAGAGTGATAGTAGTAAAGAACAGGCTTGTGAATATAGTCGTTAAGTGATTTTGAGGCATACATTACAGCAGTAAAAGGCTGTTTGTATGCCTTATTTATGTCCAAGAGAACCGAAAAGAAATATGAAGCTTCATTTGTGAGAAAAATAGGAATATGTAAAATTTGTTTGATTATTCCAAAAAACTGTAATATTATAGGGTTAGTGAAATCGTATTGATGCGATTAATATCAAAATCTCTGTGAAAGTCAAGAAAAGGGGGAATTTTTAATGACCGGCTCTTTATCTGGCTATGTACTGGTTAATGTTATACTTGGAGTGGCCCTGTTTATGATGCGCAGCAATGAATTGGCCGTTATTGTATTGTTGTTTTTGATTATATCTTCGGGAATTGTTTTAATGTCGAGGCTTAAAGGCATAGCAGTCAAGATTGAAAACAACATTGAAGTAATCAATAAAGGCCAGTTGAACAAAAACGTAAGGAAGACGGGAATTGAGATGTTTGACATCGTAGCATCAAGGGTTAATGATTTCATATACAAGGTGAGAGCTCTCATCGCTTCCTTCGGAGTCGTATCAAAGAAGGTAATGAAGGATGCCCATGAGGTGGAAAAGCAGGCAGAGGCGATCAAGTATTCCTCCAGTGAGATTGCAACTACGATACAAAGTGTTGCAGAGTCGGTAAGCAAGCAGGCTTCATATACCCATAACATGATGGAAATGGTGCAGAACTTCGCAAAAGATGCTGAGGATATAAATGCAAATGCTGATACAAGTTTTAAAGTTGCGAAGGAAACAAAAGACATAATAGAGGAAAGCTTCAGGAAGTTCGAGGACATAAGAAATAAAATACAGGAATCCAAGGAATACAACAAGAAGGTGCTTCAGGCCCTGAACAGCCTGGATGAAAAACTCCGTGCAATAGATACAATAACTGAAGCTGTTGAAGGTATTGCATCGCAAACCCAGCTGCTGGCGCTGAATGCGTCAATAGAAGCAGCCAGGGCAGGAGAGGCAGGCAGGGGATTTGCGGTAGTAGCAGGGGAAGTAGGGAAGCTTGCGGACGACTCTTCTCAGTCAGCAAAAGAAATAAAGCAGCTGATAGACGGAATTACCGGCCAGATAAGCGAGTTGTCTGTCAATATAAAGGATGAGGCAGATGCCATTGATAAGAATCTGGTATACGCAACGGATGTATTGAGCAAGTCAAATATTATAAACGATACTCTTGTAAGCAACATGCAGGCGGCAGAGAAGATTACAACGCTTACAAAAACACAGCTTACAAGTATCGGCAGCATTGAAAAGCAAATTGAAATGATTAATGATTTGACGCAGCAGAATGCGGCAGTATCTGAAGAAATCGGAGCATCAACCCAGGAACAGCTGGCTACCATTGAAACAGTCCATGGAAGTATTCTGCAGTTAAAAGAGAGGCTGGAAGAATCTGATGCGATTGTGGCAAATTTTATGAAGGGTTTTCAGCTTAATGATTCAATAAGGGAGAAAATAAGAAAAACTCAGGAATTGGTAAGGGAAATGACCAGTGGTGGAGATTTGCTTGGTTCCGATAAGAGTTCCGTTGAAAAATATATGAAACAGCAGCAAAGCAGATTTGAATATATTGAGTTTATGGCATTAATTAACTCCAGCGGCTATTATGAGGTAACAACTCAAGAGGTAGATGAAAGTATTAAGGATTGCAGTGCAAAGCCTTACTTCATAAGTGCATTCCAGGGAGAAGAATATTTGTCGGAGGAGTATATATCGGTTGTTACCAATAATTATAATATAACAGTGTCAATGCCTGTTCGGCAGAACGGGACAATCAAGGGAGTATTAATGGCAGATATAAATATAAATGAGAACTGATTAATGCAAGCAATTTGATGAATTACGGAAGTCCGGTAACAGGCAGCCTGTTCCGGACTTTATTTATGTTGAATCTCATTTTTCGGGTTTCACTTTTCCATTCAGTTTAATAGATTGAAGTAGGGGGTTAATAAAAACCTTACTACGTTTTACCGGGAGGGGAAGACGTGAAGCCCTACAAGACAAATCCTGTTATAGTAGAAAGGATTTGGGGAGGAAGGAGATTATGCAGTTATAATAAGAA
>JAKJBT010000127.1 GCA_022706865.1 Bacillota bacterium | reverse complement strand
GGCATCCGAAGGCACTTCTTCCGGCGTGATATTTGTATAGCCATTGTTTTGAAGAGCATCAGCGTATACTTCATGTGCATTATAGTATTTATCCTCGTCATTCCCGTCATCATCCACCAGTAGTATCGAAGCATCATTATCTATACCGGCCTCGGTCAGAGCTCTTAAGAGTAAATCTTCGGCATCAGCCTGATCCATATCTTCAAGCCCAAAGGGTGCCACAAAGGCATACCCTGTGCCTGCTGCCCCTATGCCAGATGCACCCACGGCTGCGATACCGTATACTGCTCCGCTGACGGTGCTTAATATTCTACGTCCCGGGGCGCCAACGTCTACCGATACCGCTCCATAATTGGAGCTGGGGTCAAGTCTTTCACCGTTGCTGACATTGGCTACCGTTAGAATATTGCTGCTGTCATAAGCGGCCGGATATACAGGTGATACATCAATATTTCTGCCGTTATTCCCCGCCGCAACAACGAAAAGCATATCTGAGTCTTCAATAGCCTGCTTCAATGCCGAATCATCAGAATTTCCTCCCCAGGAACAATTGACTACCTTTACTCCCATTTCCCTGGCATATTCTATTGCTTCAATTGCATCAGCCGTTGTCCCGTCGTCCGGTCCGATAAATTTCAAAGACATTATCTTTGCCTCGGGGGCTACGCCGATTACCCCATCATCGTTTTCTTCCGCGGCAATGATCCCTGCAACATGGGTTCCATGCTCGTCATCATATTCATCATCAAATACGGAATTGTCATCCGAATAAAAATCCCAGCCGTATATATCATCTATATATCTATTGCCATCGTCATCCGCGCCATTACCGGCTATTTCTCCCGGATTCACCCACATTCTGCCTGACAGTTCAGGATGATTGTGGTCTATCCCAGTGTCAATAACCGCAACTACAACACCATTGCCCTGAGTAATGTCCCAGGCCTCGGGAGCATCAATATAGTCCAATCCATCAAGCAAATCAAAATAGTAATCGTTAGGAACCAATGTCGGATAATACAGATAATTAGGTTGAATATATTCTATTTCATCATTATCCTCCAAAGCCCTGATAGCTTTATTTGCACTTTTGCCGCCCTTGACGGAATACAGCCCGATATTCAGGGAATCAAAGGACTTTATCTCATTCAAGCCATTTTCCGTAGAAAATGCAGACATACCGTGACTGCTTGTCCCATCCTTGAATTTAATCAGCAGCTCTCCCGCTTTATATGCCGGCCGGTCCTGAGAATCTTCCTGTTCCTGCGAAGCCGCCTTATCCTTATATCGCTTCTCAACTTCCGCATAGCATGTTACACTGCTGAACAAAAGGGAAAAGACCACAGATAATACAACCAGCAAAGTGAAAACTCTTATCTTGTTTCCTTTCAAAGCGTAACCTCCTTATGCAAAATATATACAGCTATATCATAATTTGTAAACTTATACAATAAATAATATATAAAAATAGGCTCTTGCCATATAAACAGCAAGAGCATTTTTACTTCACAGAGACACGGGGACGTTTCTCCTGTCTCACGAGAGTGAGACACGCGAAACGTCCCCGTGTCTCATATTCTCTTAATTTGTATCTATTTCAATCTCCTCGGTAGAAAGGCTCTGTCCGTTCAAATCCCTTATCTTTCCTCTTCCGGTTGAAGTAATTTCTATTGTCAGTTCTTCATCTTCATCAAGCTCATTTCTCAGGGTTATGGTTATAGAATTTTTATTATATTCTACCTTGTCCGATGAGCTTCCGTAGTAGCCCGCACCGGAGAATTTGAAATCGCCTATATCAAGGCTGCTTATATTGAGCTCTCTGTTTGCTATCAATGTAATCACCCTATTATCCTCATCTATGTATCTCGATATGATCTCCAGCTCTTCCAGTTCAATGTCTTCTCCGTAGAATTCCACTTCCCTGTCACCGGAATCAACGGCCATACCCTGCAGGTCTCTTACTGAGCTGTTAATTACAAGCTCATATTCATAGTCTGAGCTTAGTCCCGTATATCTGCTGTTCAGGTAAAGGGTAACAGTCCTCCTGTCATCGGCCAAAACCGCCTTTGAAACATTAATACTTGTTGACTTGCCCGATGTCCTTCTTACCGAGAAGGAGCTATTGCTTATATCTCCGATTTCCTCATTAAACACAAACTGTATCGTATAGCTGTCCAGAACCGTAATATCCGATTCCACAAAAGGAGGCTCATTTTCAGTGGAATCTCCATCAAACTCTATATATTTTCCGGAGGTCAGGTTTTTGGTATTAAGGGGGCTGAATCCTGCCGCATCCTTAATTCCCGTTTTCACATAGAGCTCGTATTCATCATCATCAAGCTGGGTTTTACTGCTTATATAAATCAATACCCTATCGGTTATTTCTTCGCTGCTTTTTACCGAAATGCCCGAAATATCTATACCATCCTCTATTTCAAATCTTGTGGCAGTAATGCCCTTCACCGGTTCGCTGAATAGAACTTCAACAGCTGTGCTGTTCAATGCGTTGACCTCAAGAATCTCCGGTGCCTCATTGGGATTGCTTGTCCCCGCAAACGTCTCGACATTTGCATCACCCTTGCTGTTTAGCCTGTCTATATTTATTACTTCAGCCTCAAATAAAATGCCTGCTTCAAATACATCGGGGTTGTTGTCCTTGTCAGTCTTAAACTGAAGCCTTACATTCTTTTTGTTGTCAACAAAGAACTTGACAGGACTTAACTTGGAAGGCAGATCGTAATCGTAATCATCAGCCACTCTTACCTTGACACCCATATCCTCCAGTTCATCGTCGGTCAGTTCACTGCTGAAAACCAGGTCTATCGTATTTACATTTATCGGCACTACTGCTTCCAGACTCAATGCCCCGCCGCCGGCCGCTTCACTGCCCCCTGCTCCGGCAAATTTCTTTGTGCTTACCTTTGTATCCGTACTTATTCTCTGACCGAATATATCCTTGACACTTTCCACCGTGATAGTATATATCCTGCCGCTGCTGTGGTCTGCCGTCAGCAAGGTCACAACCCTGCCCGAATCATCCAGTTCAGCTTTTGCAGCATATCCCAAGGATTTGTCCAGAATATAATTGAATACATCTTCCGCGGTTTCCCTGTCAACTCTCTTATTAAAGGTTAATGCTATCCCGTTCCCAATGCTCTTGGCCGTATAGCTCAGCTCTTTGGAATCCTTCGCCATACCGCCGAATTTCCCTGAGGTGGTGCTTATACTGTTTCCCCATGCATCATACACATTTGAAATTCTTAGGGTATAAACCTCCCTAAGGGTTTGATCCGAGGTTATAAGGGTTACGACTTTTTCTGTATCATCCAGGATAGCTTCTTCAACATCCAGACCATTGTCAATGGAATAGTTATTTATATCCTCGGTTGACTCCCTGTCCATTTTCTTAGTAAAAGTAACTTGAACCTCATTCCCCGAAATAGCCACTACTGCAGCCTTGGGCTTGCTGCTGTCCGCTAAAAATCCGAATTCTTTCCTGTACATGGCATTGCCCCATGTATCCTCAATATCCGACACTATGAGTTTATATGGAGTACCGGAATCCTGAACTTCAGTTGTAATTGTGACAATCTTACCGGTTTCGTCCAGTTCGGCTTCCATAACCGATAGTCCGTCAATATCGTAATTATCTGTGTCCTCTGCGGTCCCTTTGTTAATTCTTTCATTAAAGGTAACAATCAGTGTGGTATTATTCTCCGTCTTCACGCTTGCAACTGAAGGCGCTTTTGAGTCATCACTGTCGCTGTAAAAAGCCTCCTTATACCTGGCAATGCTGTTACCCGCCAGATCACAAACATCTCTTACCACAATTCCATAGGGACTGCCGGAATTCATATCTGTGGTCCTTAACAGCACAGACTTTCCGG
>JAKJBT010000126.1 GCA_022706865.1 Bacillota bacterium | reverse complement strand
TTCAGCATTACATCAAGCCTTTCCATGGCACCCATTGCGGCTATCTCCGGCATGCAGAGCCCCGAGCAATAGTTGCAGAGCCTTATATATCTTCCTACCTCCCGGCTTGTTTCATCAAGAGCCTTTCTCATTATCCTGAAATTCTCCTGGGTGGCGTAGGTTCCTCCGAAGCCTTCGGTAGTTGCTCCATAGGGCACATAATCCAGAAGGCTCTGGCCTGTCGTTCTGATAACTGCTATGACATCCGCCCCCTGCTTTGCGGCAGCCTGTGCCTGCACTACGTCTTCATATATGTTTCCGGTAGCGACGATCACATAAAGATATGGCTTTCTGCCTTCCCCGATAGTGTTCAGATATTCATCCCGCTTTTCCCTGTTGCTTCTTATCCTTTCAACCATTTTTACCGCCAGCTCGTAAGCCTTGTCTTTGATCTCCTCCTCCGGCTTTGCAGGCAGCTTGGTCAAGTCCAGCTCTCCCGCCGATACTTTTTCGGCAACCTCCTGAGTTGTCAGTCCCGTGTTCAGGACTGCATTCACCAGGAAATATGCGGCTCCTATGCCAAGGCCTCCGGCCTTTTTGATATTTTCTACTACAACATTGGGAAGGGGAGTCCCCACATCATCTGTGCCGTCAACTCCAAGAAGCCTTGTAATCGTTCTTTCCACTGCCACTGTAGTATGGATATCAATTAATTTCTGCGTATCTTCGGCTATTTGCCTCGCTGATTCCCTTGCACTGTCTATCAATCTGACGTCAAGCTTCAGACTGCTCATGATACACCTCCACGACTATTTATTCATTATTTCTTCCGCCTTGCTCAGTATCTCTTCCGGTATTCCCATCAGGCGGGATATGTTTATTGCATCTTGAGGTACCTTGGATTCCCCTTCTACTTCTATGAGAGTGTAATCCATGTATTCGGATATTGCATCAGGATCCTTTATGCCGCTAAAATCAATATCTCTAAGCCCCTTGACCTGCAAGTGCCTGATGCCCTCCCCTGCAAGCCCGTCAAAATGTGTTGTAATTAAAGCCATACAGGGCTTATCCTTAAGATAATTAATAATTGCTTTGGATATTGCATAGCCCTCGTGGGGATTTGTCCCCCTGGCAAGTTCATCTATCAATATCAGCCCTTTTTCATCCGATTTCATCAGCGCTTCCTTAACCGAGCGGATTTCTGCGCCGAAGGTACTGAGGCCCATATCAATCGACTGTTCATCTCCTGCGGAAATATATATGAATTCATTCATCCTCAATTCCATGTTATCCGCAGGTACGAGTAATCCATACTGAGCCATAGCCGCAAGCAAGCCCGCCATCTTGAGGGATACGGTCTTGCCTCCCATATTGGCCCCCGTTATAAGGGCTGCCCCCGGATCCAGGCTGATGCTGACAGGGGTAAAGGGCTTGCCCTTCCTTCTGAGACTTGTTTCCACCAAAGGATGCCTTCCCCTGACAATGACAAGCTTTTCATCATCGCAAATCACAGGCTTTACTCCATTATAGCCGTTGGCCATGTATGCCTTTGCTATGATCAGGTCGAATTCAGCCACGGCATCCATTACCTCCAGTATCTCGCTGCCCCTGACGGATATCTGTGCTGACAGCTTTTCCAATACCAGCGCCTCTTCCATGGCCTCTTCGCCCTTCATTTCTTCTATGCCCTTCATAAGCTCCAGCATTTCTTCCCCGGGTTTTACCCTGAAGGTTACATTTATGTATGTTTCTCCTGCCGGCTGAAGCATGTTGTTTTCATTGAATTTTTTTATCAGGTTGGTCTGGGTCTTGCTGACGGTTATTTCTCCGCTGGCTCTCACAGGTATGCCAAGCTCTGCTTCCGCCCTCTTTATTGCTTCTTTTTTTAAAACATCCAGTTTGTGCAGGCTGGCTGCTTTCCTGCTCCTTATTTCCGCCAGAGCCTCCGAGTAATTGTCATAGATATAGAAGGTCTTGATCCCCGTACTTTCCGGATCAAGTATGGCCTCCACCCATTGAAGCTCCTTAACCTTATATTTCTCGGGAATGGCCCATTGAAGTGCTTTCTGGCTTTTTGATATGGATCTTGCAATATATGCAAAATTCTTCAGCTCAAAAAACTCCACAACATTCAGTACGCCTCCGGCTATGCACCTTTCCACAGACCTTCTGATATCCTTTATCAGCCTCATTTGTGTCCTTATTTCGACAAACACGGCTCTCTGTGAATTTATAAGCTCCTTCAGAACAGCCACCCTGTCCAGCTCTTCCAACAGCAGCTCCTTGTCAGAGACTTTATAAGCCTTGATATTGTTCTTAAGCTTCTGTCCGAAGGGAGTCATAGGGCGCAGCTCCTCCAGGACCCTGTCAAACTCCAATATTGCTTTTGTCTTTTCATCCATCAGCATATCAATTTTTCTCCTTGAATCACATCAAAAACCGGTATGTGGGGCACTGCATTTCTCATAGCTTCGAGCAGCTCGCATGGTTCGAAGCAGTAGCCCTCCGGCGAATAAGGATTTACCGTTATTGCTATGATATTTACATTTTCCAGTACTCTAAGCTTCATACCCATTTTTTGAAGTATGGCAAAATCCGAAGCAGGTATGAATATCCTTGTGGGATCCTTCACTATAATCTTGAGGCTGCTTTTCATGTTCAGCAGTATATCCTTTACGGTGTCAACCGTTGCCGAACCGCTCAGTACTATACTGTCGGTATCCTCCCCAAGCTGCTCCGAAATTATATCTCCGGACCGAAGCGAGGTAACAGTATCAATATATCTTGCACTTCCGTCGGCGGCAATCAATGCTGTTTTTCCCATATCAACCGCGCTGTAGGCTATATCCCTTATATTCTCATCTTCAATCACAGGGGCAGAATAGGTATTAACAAGGTGCATTGTCCTTTCCACCACTCCGCCGATATTCCGGGCAAGCGCTGCACCCGTAGCCAGAATCGTCCCGTCGGAAACATAAGGGGCTGCCGAGGCCCGCCTGTCCAGGGAGCCGTCGATCAATACCAGCTCCGCTCCCAATTCCTGCATCTCTATGCACATTTTCTTTATGGTCAGTGATGAGTGAGGGCCGGATATTTCTACATACCCGTCCTCGGTGGCACGGCCGATTACTACTCTCCCCATAGGGGTGTTGTAATCGGTCACTCTGAATATCTCCAAACCCGCATGCTCACCTTTTATTGCGCTTTCTACCGTGGTCAGGACAGTACCGCGCCTGACAAAAATGGGAGGCTTTTCGGTACTGGTAAGCACGTCCTTCCTTTCTCCATCTCTGCCCGTAGAAATAAGGCCCAGCTTGATTCCCTTTTCGTGGGCCTGATTGATTATTTCATTCAATGTTACTGTCTTGCCGGCATTCTTGCAGGTTCCTACTATGGATACTATATTGTTTTGAGGATATATAAGGTCTATAAGCTGATTCATCAAGGTCCTCCTGATTCTCGCTCCTTATGGATACGCAATGGGACAGGAGAAACGTCCCCGTGTCCCCCCGTGTCCCACTATGGCGTCCCTACATGTGTCTCGCCTTTGCCCTTTCTTTGCGGAGCATTTCCGTCGGCTCCAGATTCATTGCGTTTCCTTCCAGAAGCCCTGCCACGCCCGACAGCTTATCTTCCTTCTTCCCGGTGCATACTTCACAGGTACATGGTTCTTCTATATATTCAGGCTCAGTGTAAGTAGTGATGACGCCCTCAAAGTTCCTGAGTATCACCTTGCTCTTGCTCTGGGAAATCACATACTGCGGCATTACCGGAGTCTTTCCGCCTCCTCCCGGTGCATCAACAACAAAGGTAGGTACGCAGAAACCCGATGTATGCCCCCTGAGGCTTTCAATTATTTCAATACCCTTGGATACTGTGGTTCTGAAGTGTTCTATCCCAAAGGAAAGGTCGCATTGAT
>JAKJBT010000035.1 GCA_022706865.1 Bacillota bacterium | reverse complement strand
CGTCAACCATCCATGCCATAATCTGTCCGTTGGTATTTACGTCCGGTGCAGGAACGTCAACCTGGGGACCTATTAATTTATATATCGCCTGAATATATCCTCTGCTTAATCTTTCAAGTTCGCCCTGCGACAGTGTTGAAGGATCAACTATGACTCCGCCTTTTCCTCCGCCGTACGGAATACCGGTAACGCTGCATTTGAAAGTCATCCAGATTGACAAAGCGCATACTTCATCTCTGGTCACGTTCTGATGGAATCTGATTCCACCCTTAGTAGGACCTACAGCGTCATTATGCTGAGCCCTGTATCCAGTAAATACTTTGATTGAGCCATCATCCATTCTAACAGGGATAGCTACTTCAAGTACCTTCATTGGTTGTTTTAGGATTTCGTAAACTTTTGGATCCAACCCTAACTTATCACAAGCTGTCTTTATCTGTTTCTGAGCATTCAAGAAAGGGTTCATGTTGTCCTGATGTGCCATTTTTAAAAAACCTCCCAATTGTTATTATTAATATAATAAGCAAATTATGAAAAACATAACTGCTGATTATCAAACCGGTAATTAGCTAACCATAGCTGCTGAGTACTGCATGCCAACATTTGCTTCCTTAATTATAACATATAAATTTATATAAATAGTATAGCACAAAAATTCATTCAGCTATATAATACAATATTTCTATAAAAAAATCAAAAGTCCTGCTAAATTTTTAACAATGCACAAATTTTGTAATCATTCAATGTTATTTTGATTTGGAACAGTTATCAGTATTTACAGAAAATAGTGACAAATACTGAATAATCAGATAAAATATTTATTAAGTTGCAGAATTATCAGAGATATATACATGTATACAAGCTGTTTAAGGGGGAGTCGATAAATGAAGAAGGTACTGACTACTTGCGGATACTGCGGGTGCGGATGCAATTTTTATGTGAATGTACGTGACAATGAAATTGTTGGAGTAGCACCAGTGCCTGGTCATCCTGTAAGCCAGGGAAAGCTGTGCGTTAAAGGCTGGAATGGTTACAGCTTTGTTAATCATCCTGACAGGCTGAAACGGCCTTTATTAAGGGAGAAAGACGGAACCTTCAGGGAGGCGGAATGGAAGGATGCAATAACTTATGCATCAGAGGAATTGAAGAGAATAATATTTGAGTATGGGCCCGATTCAATCGGTGTTCTGTCTTCTGCCAGGTGTACAAATGAAGAAAACTATCTTATGGTCAAGTTCGCCAGGGCAGTATTGAGGACAAGCAATGTGGACCACTGCGCCCGATTGTGACATAGCCCTACGGTGGCTAGTTTAGCTGCTGCATTCGGTAGCGGAGCAATGACAAACTCTATAGAGGAGCTTTCAAAGGCGGATGTAATATTTATAATAGGTTCGAATACTACTGAACAGCATCCTCTTATTGGAATGAGGATTAGAGAGGCTGTATTGAAAAACAATGCAAAGCTCATTGTTGCAGATCCCAGGCGTATTCCTATAGCAGAGCATGCTGCGGCATATGCGCCGTTAAAACCGGGAAGCAATCTTGCCTTTATAAACGGTATGCTTAATGTAATAGTATCTGAAGGCCTGGCAAATGATGATTTTATAAGGAACCGCACTGAAGGCTATGAAGAATTCAAAGGATCAATCATTAATTATACTCCTGAAGCGGTATCTCTGATTACCGGTGTTGACGCTGATATAATCAGAGAATTTGCCAGAACGTATGCAAAAGCTGAGAATGCTTCTATTGTCTATGCTATGGGAATTACACAGCATATAACCGGATCGGCAAATGTTGCCGCTCTGGCAAATCTTGCACTGATAACAGGACAGATTGGAAAGGAAGCATCCGGAGTAAATCCCCTTAGAGGGCAGAATAATGTGCAGGGTGCCTGCGACATGGGTGCTCTTCCTAATGTATTTCCCGGATATCAGTCTGTTCTGGATGATAACGCCAGGGAAAAGTTTAAGGCTGCATGGGGAGAGAATATTAACAGTGACAAAGGACTGACCGTATCGGAAATGATGGAGGAGGCAGCTCACGGCAAGATAAAAGCTTTGTTTATCATGGGCGAAAATCCTATGCTCTCCGACCCGGATATCAGTCATGTAGAAGATGCACTCAAAAATCTTGAACTGCTGATAGTCCAAGATATATTTCTTACCGAGACTGCAAGATACGCTCATGCAGTATTGCCCGGAACCAGTTTCCTGGAAAAGGACGGAACTTTTACCAATACGGAACGAAGGGTACAAAGAGTCAGAAAGGCCATTGAACCTGTAGCAGACAGTAAACCCGATTGGGAAATAATCTGCGCGCTGTTTAATGCCTTCGGATATAAAGCGGATTATAATAATCCGGAAGATATAATGGAAGAAATCCGGAGCCTGACTCCAAGCTATGGGGGAATCAGCTATGACAGGATAGAAAATTGCGGATTACAATGGCCTTGTCCGAATCCGGAGCATCCGGGCACCAAATTTTTGCATAAGGATAAATTTTCAAGGGGTTTAGGTAAATTTACCGTTAACCACTATTTGGATCCGGCTGAATCGGCTGATGATGAGTATCCATTGATATTGACTACAGGGAGAATCCAGCATCATTATCATACAGGAACAATGACCAGAAGATCCTGGGCATTGGACAGGGAATATCCCCACGGATTTATTGAAATGAATCCGGAGGATGGTGAAAAGCTTGGAATAAAGAATAATAATAAGGTAAGGGTGATTTCCAGAAGAGGTGAGATTGAAACAGTTGCGATAATAACCAAAAATATAAAGGCAGGTATAGTTTTTATGCCCTTCCATTTTGGGGAAGCTCCTGTCAATAAGCTTACCAACAGGAGGTTTGATCCTGTGTCGCAGATTCCCGAATATAAGGTTTGCGCCGTTAAAATAGAGGGGGTGAAATAGATGATGCTGCTGAACAAGAAGGATGTTATAAAACTGCTGGATTTATGGTCACACAGCTTTGAAGTATATGCACCCACAAGATATAATAATGAAGATGTAGTGCTCCTGCCCTTTGATGAAAAAAACTTCACTATGGATTATTTGAATATGGCAATGCCTGTTAAGGAATATCTGTTCGAGCAGAAAGAAAGCCTGTACAACTGGCAGCAGAGCGAAGCCGGCATACGGATTACAGAGTTTGACGCCGAAAGCCTGAAACCCAGGATATTGTTCGGAGTCAGAGCCTGCGATGCATATGGAATAGCTTACCTGGACAGGTTTTATATTGAAGAATTCAGGGATCACAATTATGCCGGAAGAAGAGAAAAGACCTATATAGTTGTAGTGAATTGTATTGAGCCGGGATATAATTGCTATTGCTCTTCCACGGGTGTGGGCCCTTTTGCGCAGAAAGGCTATGACTTGATGCTTACTCCGTTAGGAGACGAATATCTTGTAGAAGCAGGCTCCGACAAGGGCAAAGAGCTTATTGAAATCGGAAACATAATGGACAGTATAGGGGAAGAAGCAATCGAACTTAAGAACATACTTAAGAGTGCTGTAGAGGATAAATTCCTGAACAAGATAGATCTGAGTTATATAGCCAAGGTCATGGATGAAACTTATAACAATGATGTTTGGAAAGAAATATCAAAACAATGTATAGCGTGCACCGGATGCACAAGCGTATGCCCCACCTGCACCTGCTTCAATATTGTTGAAGAAGACAGCTGCTATGGAGAAAAATGCAGGGTCAGATATTGGGATTCCTGTCAGAGCGACTCATTTACAAGAAATGCGGGAGGGCATAACCCAAGAAGCGAGGTTTCCAGGGTCAGGTACAGGATTTACGACAAGCTGAAATATATAGAGGAAAGATTCGGATTTAAAGGGTGCACCGGCTGCGGAAGATGTATAAACGTATGTCCTGCATTTATTGACATTATTGAAATTGCATCAAAGCTTAAACAGGAATACAAGTATGATATCGCAGCGATGAAAAAGAATAATGCATCAGTGAGATTCGAGATACACACCCATGATCAGGAGCACAGGTGTGAAAATGCCTATAAGCCTCAAATAGCGATAATAAAGGATATAATTCAGGAGACAAGGGACATCAAGCGGTTCATAGTTCAGTATGAAGATGAAACACTGCATGAAAACTATAAATTCACAGGACAATTTTTTGAGATTACTATATTTGGAGTGGGAGAGATAGCAATATCAATACCCTTCGGGCCTTCACAAAAGAATTATTTTGATTTTTGTGTAAAGAAGGCGGGGCGTGTTACAACTGCAATGCATGGGCTGCAAGTTGGCGACAAGATCGGCCTCAGGGGTCCTTTCGGGAAGGGTTTTCCTTATGAGGAGCTTAAAGGAAAAGACATACTGATTGTAGGCAGCGGAGTAGGGCTTGCTCCGGTTCGCACAATGATTATAAGGATAATTGAGAATAAAAAGGATTTCGGCAATCTTGCAATAATAGCCAGTGCTACATCCTATGAAGGGCTTGTCTATAAAGAAGACCTCTTAAAATGGAGTGAAATTGACGGGGTCAAGGTGCTGTATGCTCTTAGTAAGCCTACCGACAAGGTTGATGCTTATGTAGGATATATCAATGATTTGCTGCCTGATTTGGGGCTGGAATGGAAAAAAACGGCTTCAATCATATGTGCATCACCCAGAAGGATTAAAGCTGTAGCAGAAGACCTGATAAAGCTGGGAATGAAGGGCACTGATATACTTACCTCCCTGGAAACCCACATGAGGTGCGGTATAGGAAAATGCGGGCACTGCAAGGTTGGGAACAAATATATGTGTGTTGACGGACCGGTGTTCAACTACGAGGAAATGCTGACACTTCCGCCGGAGTTTTAAAGAAAAGGCCCTGAATTATATTTCAGGGCTTTTTATTTCCTTTAGTATATTTTCCGCATATGTCCTTGCGGAGGCTTCTATACCGGGTATTTTGCATACTGTCCCCGGATCGTTGGCAGTAGCCATAAATGAATGATATGGAGGCAGGTTGAAGCCTTTGTTTATGCAAAGTGCCCCCAGCAGCTGCCTGGCTACCGAGTCACTGCCCGAATTACCGGACACGATTATGGAAAACAGGGACTTCTTATAAAAAGGTGTTTTCACATATAATGCCGACATACGGTTGATCACTGCGGAAAGGTTTGCGGATACTGCGTCATTGTAATTGGGGCAAAGCCATATGACCGCATCTGATTTTTCTATGGCGGGCAGTATTTCCTTTACCATTATGCCCCCATAAAAGCAGCTGTTGTTCATGCTGAAATGCTTGCAGGTCTTATAAGAGCACCCTTTACAGTCAACTACACTGCCGTTTTCCACATGAAGCTCGCTTATTCTGCATCCCGCGAGGCCGCTTTTAACCATATTCCACAGCGCAAGTGTATTTGATGTCTCCTTACGGCTGGAGTGAAGCGCAAGTATTTTAGGTTTTTTAACAACTGAGGGATTGTATGCGGCGAACCTTTCTCCCAGTGAAATGCATAGCTCCAGGCAGATATCTTCAAGGGAGGCTTCCTTTACTTTTCTCCAGGTGGAAAAGTTTGACAGACTGCCTGTGGCTTCTATGGCAGGATGGCCGGGGAAGCGGCAGCCCAATTGATTCATCAGGAATACTATAAAGGAAGCGGTGCTTTTTGTATATAATTCATTTGAGCTGTGCAGCAGCAGTATTGCCGAGGAATCCTTCAGGGAATCGCAGCCCCGGCTTTGCAGCTCTTCCAATATTTCATACAAGGGTATGCATAAGCCGGCAGGGCTTATTTCAGCGCATACTATTATCTTTACTCCCCTGAGATCAGGCAAGCTGTTCTTGTCTGTTATGTATGAAGCGTTTTTTCCCGCCAATACGGCTTCCAGCATTCTTTTCAGCTGCAGGGAAGCATTTCCGGGAACTATCACATAATAATCGCCCATGGCATTTTCCTCAGGCTTTCATATGTATTTTTCAATCTTTGAAAAAGCTCCTCCGGGATAGGAAGCCTCTCAAGCTCTATTCCTGAAGCATTAAGCCTGTTTCTTGCTCCCATATATACTCCTCCCAGGAAGGTAGCACTGTAATGCCACTGTCCTCTTATTGTTGCAAGTATTGACAAGGCGCCTGATGAGAGAGCGGGAGCGATATAAGGCTTATAGCCCAGCTTGCGGACCTCCAGATTCGCTGTTTTTGTTTTTTCGGTAAGATAACGGGAAAGCCGGTCATTGTAGTTTTCAATACTGTCCGCTATTACCAGGCCTTCGCCATGAGGGCCGAAAGCTCTGCCTTCCTTTATGTAGTGAGCGGTTTCACTGTCCAGGCCTGCAAAGTAGGCTGCCCTTGCATGCATTACTCCAAGCCCGTAGCCTCTTATCTGCTCGGGTGCAAGGCCATTGAAATCAAGCCTGCCGCAGTCATCGGTGTTACTGAAGTCGAAGGCCGCCTTGCATAACATATCCACAGGATCCGACACTACTGCAAATATGCCTTTATAGTTGCTATTGCGGGCTTTCTGAGCATATTCCCTGATGATTTTTGAATTCCCTTCATATTGTGCCCTTCTTACATCTCCCGGGTTATCGCACAGCGGAGGCACCCCTGCGGTTATACAGAATATGAACATATCACAGTCAAAAAGCTGTTTTTCCGATATTGAAACAACATCGGGATGAGCATTTCCGCAGTTGGGATCCAGTATTTGATTGGCCTCATACTCCCAACGTCTGACTTTGTTTGGATCTATATCAAAAATTCCTATATGTGATACCGAGCCAACCCCCAGAAGCCTCAGGCCTGAGACAAGAGTTCCTCCTACATCCCCAAGGCCTGCAACATTTATTCTCCATTTTGCAGGTGTCTCATAAAGCAGTACATCCTGCCAACTGGGATATTCAGTATTGAGCCTGGTTGCATTATTGCCGCTGACAGCTTTAATTATCCAGTCCGGCAGATTAATATGCTTTGATTCGGGAAGAAGAAGCATATCAAGGTCTTCCTTTAAGGCGCAAATAAGGTCGGGCTGGGAAGCGCAGAAGCTCCTTCTTGATTCTCCGGGAGGGCTGCTGTCCAGCACAAATATGCGTCCGGTATCGGAAGCCGCTTCCCCTTCGGAGATTTCTTCCAGCTGACTGTATTTTTTCCGGGATACCAGGGTTTTATTGTATAGCTTATAATAAAACATCATATTACCCCCGATGTATTTCAGCATATGATTTGCTCCAGCCTATCCAACAGCTCCAAATCGTTTTTAAGATAAAAGGATGGGCTCAGGCTGAGGTCATAGTCCATGTTTTTGCCGTGATCAGGACACCTGGGTGTTATAAATACCTGCCCCATGGAAGATAGGGTCAGGCTTCTTTCATTAATGGCCTGGAATTCATCCTCCAGGGTTGACAGTATTTCTATCGCATTTTCCATGGCGGTATGCGAAAGCATATATATTGATTTTTTCGATGTTTCGTTAAGGAAAGAGGGTGAGGTATAAGGAAGTATCAGGTTTATTGAAGGAAGCAGGTTCCTTTTCGGGTATATGCCCCTCCATAAAGCATCCCCGCCTATAAAGGGATAGAAGTTGTTTTCGTTATACCATTCTCTAAGACGCGGAATAAAATATGCACAATCCGTATCATTCCCCTGAATTTCCATTAATTCCTTTCCTTTACCGGAAAGTATGCCTACAATTATCTTCCTTACCTCAATATTCTCTTTTTTCAGCATCGGGTCCAGGGTTTTCAGCCTGAAGCCGTGATGCAGGGTGTCATCCACAAGAATAATGGGCCTGTCAAAGGATTTCAGCATCTTCATCTGGATTTCAAGATCAAGGTAATATGGGAAGTTCCCGACCTTGTAATCCTTAGCATCGGGGCCATACAGCCTTTCTGTATGAAGCGCCTTTGTTACTGTGTTGGGAATAATGCTTCTGCTGAGCATATTGCCGTAGGGTACGCACATAGCAGGCCCCAGGTGCCTTGGCTTCAAAGGCTTTGTGGGAACCTCATTCACCTCGCATATTTTCTTGATCAGAGTGCTGTACATGACTGCCCTGTCAAAGGGCAGTATCAGATTTCCGGAATACACTTCCGCAAGCGTTCCCTGAATTCTTTTTCTGGTCCTCGATACCACATCCATAAGTGCGCTGCTGCTTCTGTACGGTTCCTTGATGGTAGTCTCTATATCCAGATTCAAGGCGCATGGGGTGCTTATATTCACTGCCAGCACTTCGTTCAGGCATCCGGGACAGGGCAGGTCCCTGAAGCCCATCAGCCTGAGGACTTCAAGCGTATCGTAGGATACGGGGCTTAATGTACTGTGGAATACCGCATAGTCATAATCCCGGGCTATACAGTAAGCCAGTGTTTCCGCCAGAAGAATCTGCTCCATGTTTTCAAGAACGGTGTTGTTCAATATGAATATACCGTCAATACTCACTATTTTTCCTGTGGAGTTTTCTCTTATATATTCGGTTACAGAACTGTTTCCGAATTCCTGGTAAAGGAAGCTGGAGCTGATTCTGTGAAAAGCGGAAAAACCAAGGATCTGCTTCTTATGATCCGCGTCTCTGATCAAAAGAAGCCTTGAGGCTATCTTTTCGAGAAAACTTCCGAGGCTGTCCGCAAGGGATTCTCTGTTGACACACATGGATGAAGCTAATTCATTGAACAGCTCTCTGCTTACTTTCTCCACTACTTCGATTTCAATGGACTCTGTCTGTACCATTGACTTATACTGGGGTTCACTCTGATAGAAGCCGTTTTCATAGATGAATTTCTGTGCCAGAGGATCCACCAGCATTGATATATCTCTGTTTTCATCAACATTGCTTCTTATCTGGGTAGAACTGATATCCTCATATTGAGGAGGAAGAGACAGTCGGATTACCTTTCCGTCGATTTTGCCGATTGTTTCCGAAAGCTTGCCTGCATCTTTTCCATATTGATTATAGGAGCTCTTCCTTTCAAATATTATATGTGAAAAGGTTAATACGGAGTTCTTGCTTCTTTCTTTTTTATATGCTGAGGCATTAATCATTACATCACTTCCCGCAACTATATAAACCTCAGATGCCGGGAAATTGTTCCTCAGTACCTCAAGATCAAAAGGATTTGCAATATTTGTCGGATAATCCTCAGGATAGATGTATATGTCGAATTCCTCGGCAACGGACATATTAATAATACTTTTCCTGATAAGGTTCGGCAGGGTTTTCTTTGACCAGGAAAATTCATCCACGGCCAGGTAAACTTCAAAGCCCATATCCCGTATTGCTCTCGCAATCTCCTTATGCCCCAGAGAGAAGGGATCAAAAGCTCCCGGGAAAAATGCAACCTTCTCGGGGACAGCCACTTCGATATTCTTGTGAAAGAAAGTATAATCGGAAATAAACCTGTAAATATTGATTAAGCCTGCCGAATTTGTAAGAAACAGCAGCCCTTCCCGGATATCGTCCTCAAGCAGTGTGAGCAGCTTCTTGGCAATACGGATAAAAATCTCATTTTTTTCTTCCAGCGTCAGAGTACCTGAGCCGAAGATCTCCTTGCCTAAAACGCTGAAGGAAGACTGTTTTACATCTGCGTCGTAATGGGCAAGCCCGTTGATGATGATACTAAGCATCCTTAGGAGCCTGTTTTCATAGACTTCCCTTTTCTCTTTAAATGTTTTTTTATACGATGGGTAATTTGCTATTGTAATGCCTATGGTTTTTAATATCAGGGAGTCCAAGTGGGGGGTGGAGTTTTTTATCTTCTCCTTGAAATCGTCAAGAACCTCATCAAGTTCCACGGGCTCAAGGGATAGTATGATTTTTCCCAGGTAGTTCGGAATGTATTCTGCAAACTGGTATCCTTCAATTTCAAGGGCACGGAGCATTTCCACGGCAATGTCATTCCTCTGCTCCGGGGACAAGTGGGATACTATATGTGTCAGAGCCTCTCCGGCACGATTGCGGACACTTTCAGAGGCACTGACCTTCATAAGATTGCAAAAATGCATGGCTGAATAAAACCCGCTGGATTTTGGATTCCTTAATGAGTTGTCCAGAAGCAGGTCCAGTTGAATTCTTTTTATTACCCATTCTGTTGCGGTCTTAAGGTTGCTTAATGAGATTTCTGAAAGCTTGTGAAGATCCTTATGGCAGTACTCATGGAATCTATTCAGTACTGCCGGTTCCATTCCCAACAAGCATGCGATTTTATATTTCAGATAGTTTTCGGAAACAACACCGGATCTTCTGTGGGTGCGTGATATCATTTCCTTGATAGAGAGCGCCAGGCTGCCGATTGCGGTATCCTCTCCGGATATGCAGGTGTTTTTCCGGGAACGGGCAAGGATATCATATGCCACATTCATTGCGGAAAGCCTTATGGCATTGCTTTTATCGTTAAGCCGCCTCTTGACATAGCTGCAGATTATCCTGTCTGTTTCATAGTCACCGGAGACAGGTATATATCTTATGGCTTCAAGCAGATACAGCTTTGTCTCATTGGTTCTGCGGGCGCCTTCCTTATAGTACTTGGCAGCAACAGTTCTGAAGCCTTCTGTCTGGCTTTTGCCGCAGTGTGAAAACAATGAAGAAATTATGATACTGATGCTGTATCCCAGATAGCTTTTGTGGAGAGGTACTATTTTATGGTCAGGGCTGACCAGAAGCTGCATGTATCTGTCCAGCAGTTCGAAGCTTGTCATTGCGGGGGTGTCAAGTATGGCGTTTTCTGGCACATCCTTGCGGTATTTTTCGTCAAATCTTGCGATCAATAGTCCTATCAGCTCTGCGCACTGCCTTCTGATATCATCCTCGGGATGTACCAGTTGTTCATAAAGGAATCTGATAGTAATGAGTTTTTGTTTCTGTGTGAGATAAGTGGAGTATTCCTCAAAAATCCTGATATACTCCCGCAGCTTTTTCCAGTTGGCTTCACTTCTGGCTGATTCCAGTATGAGGTTAAGGGAAGCTTCATCCCTCAGCTGATACATAAGATTTATGTTATGGTTGATTGCCAGGTACTTGATATTATTGATTACCTGGTTCCCGCTCATCAGGGAATAATGACGGTTTTTTATTCCCGATTCCCTTCTTATGCCCTTAACAATGTTATTTATATCAACTTCTATACCAAGGCTTATCAAATAATCCTCAAAGTCCGCAAGCTTGGAATATACCCGTCTGTACTTCTTTTCCTTTACAGCATCCAGATTATCCAGTTTATCCAGAATAATCTTAAAGGAATCCTTCAGGGGATAGATATGCATTTCTCTTGTATTCCCTGCTGCATCATGTTTAACTCTGAAGTCTGAGTATATGAGTACCAGGGACTCAAGGGGAAGGTTTTCAAGCTCAAGGTCCCAGGTGGAATGATTGGTGGCTATGTGGCCTATATAGGTAATGTCATGGTTTCTGAACCATAAATCGGTATAGTAATAATGAAGATACGGCACCCTCTTGGATTCAGAAGATTTGCATCCGTATTTTCCAATATCATGGCCTGCTGCGGCTCCCGAAACCCTGCCCAGGTCAATTGGGATTCCGGCTTTTTTCAGTTCCCTTCCTATATATAAAGCCAGGTAATGCACCCCGCAGATATGGTCAAGGGTATTAAAGCCCAGGACCTCCTGATTCAGCTTCATCATTTCATATACATACAGTTCATCGAAGGCCTTCAGGAATTTTTTATATTCAATAGGGTTTTCCAATTCGTTTTCTTCTTCAGAAGATAGGAACCGTATTGGATATCTGCTCTGCCATGTATCGTCAGTGTCATTTTTTTGGAATTCTGAAATTTCCCTGAGAGTCTGAAGATATATGCTGCATGAGCAGTCCAATCCATTTTTAAGCTCCGCTTCAACAGCATGGGGGAAGGATTTGTTCAGGGTATACTGATATACATATTCAAGCCAGTTTGAGGGGATATTATCCTGTGCAACTTGGTTCATAAGGCTTTGGCACAGCAGCAGAACTGAATTGCAGCTGTAATCCCTGTTCCTGACAATCTTGTGAAGATTGTCAATAAAGCTGGTGTCTTCTGTATATCTTCTTACGGCATCTTTCGAATCGTCAGGCAAATCCAGCAGGAGAAGCCTATTGCATATATCATTGTAGAGCCTGTTTATATATTCTTTGTTCATAAAATCCTCCTTAAGCACTGGAAATTGCGGAGAAGCACAATGTAATTTACATTATATTATATTCCAATTAAATAATTTTTTCAAACTTCATTAGATTGTGGTATAATTATGCGACATAGCTATAAGTTCGCAGTCATACTTCAAGAGCACTAGCCTTGTATACCGGCTCGCACGACATTAGCTTTGGACAGAATCAGAGCTTGATACTTGTAAAATCCTGACGCACATAAACCCTACGTCCTGTAGGTATGTGCTGGATTTACCTCACGTAAATCCCACGGATTTTACTGCGTATCTTCTCTCGATTCTGTTGCCCAAAGCCAATAAGTGCTCGCTGTTATACAAGGTCAGTGCTCTGTAGGATAACTGCAAACTTCAGATGTTCGCATTCTATTTATATTGTATAATATTATAAGAAACCCATTATATTATAGCTTGAGAGCATGTGCAGTAAATCAGCGGACGGATTAAGGAGGGTCAATAATGGGCACAAGGCAGAGAATTGACAAGATACTATCAAATAGAGGATATGGTACACGAAAGGAAGTAAAAGAACTGATTTCGGGCGGACTTGTTGAAATAGACGGGATTGTTGTGAAGGACCCGGGGCAGCAGGTGATGGCTGATTCTCAGGAAATTAAGGTAGGAGGCCGCAGGCTTTTATACAAGGATTCCATATATATAATGATGAACAAGCCCCAAGGAGTCATATCCGCCACTGAAGACAGCAGGGAGAGGACGGTTATTGACTTGCTGTCCGATGAATTCAAGGCCTTTAAGCCTTTTCCCGTGGGAAGGCTTGACAAAGATACCGAAGGCCTTCTTTTGCTTACCAATGACGGACAGCTGGCACATAGGCTGCTGTCTCCGAAGAAGCATGTTCCGAAGACATACATTGCAAAGGTTGCAGGGAGGGTAAGCGAGGAGGATGCGGAAGCTTTCAGCAATGGGGTAACCCTGGAGGATGGGTACAGAACCATGGCATCAAGGCTTGAAATACTTGTGAGGGGAAGTATCTCACTTGTTGAGGTCACTATATATGAGGGCAAGTTCCATCAAGTCAAAAGGATGTTTCAGGCAGTCGGCAAGGAAGTGATATTTTTAAAGCGCATTTCCATGGGGGAGCTTAAGCTGGATGAGACTCTTGAACCAGGAGAATACAGGGAGCTGAATGAAGAGGAACTGAGAATACTGTCCTAATCGATTTAAACTTGAGGTTGCATGTTTGTTTGATTATTGATAATATAATTAATTAGATATATATCAAATAACTACATAATAAGCTTTATTTAAAGGAGTGCTGCAAATGGCAATGGAAATATACGGAGAGTCTGACGAGCCTTTAGTAAGGATAGTAAATTCTCCGGTTGTCGAACTTATATGTGCGGTTCACCTGCTTACGGACGCTGCTCATCATCAGTATGAATTAAGGTGGGCGGAGGAGGTTCTGTCAGGATTCAAGCCGGAAGAGATGAAGGCTTTGAACACCATTAAGCTGTTTTCGGCAGGATGGATGAATATGCTGAATCTGATACTGGAAAGCGGCATACTTTCATCAATACCGGAATTCATAGGGTATATTGAACGGCTCGATTTGCTGGACTTTTTTTATTTATTTTTAAATGAGGAAGTTGAGAAGACCAAGATACAGAAGGCATTTGCAGATAAGAAGGAGCGGTACAGGATACAGGAAAAAATAAAATGGGCAGTAGAAGAAAACGAGCTTATGGAATTCTTTGAATCTCCTGAGAAGATAAAAAGAGATACTATAAATACATATAAGAGAGTTTATGCTCATGATTTTATGGCAAAGCTGGAACGGTGCAAGGAAAAAATGGAAGCCGGGATACAGTATGTAGAAAGCTTCATAGGGAAAGACAGCGTGGAATCCGTGCTTGAAAAAATCTCCGGGAGATCGAGAAAATTATTCACCGGGTTTAGAGAATACCATATAATTCCTTCATACTTCATTTCCCCCCAGAAATGCCTGAGAATATATTCCGGTGACAGGATATATGTGGTATTTGACTGCAGAGTTACCAGGGACAAGCGTGAGGCTTTATTGGAAGAGCTGTCTTCCGTATTGAAGATTATTGATGATAAGTCGAGGATGGAGATATTACGGATACTTATGAACAATAAAAGCTACGGGAAGGCTCTTTCCGATCTGGTAGGCCTGTCGACTCCGACTGTATCCCATCATTTGGACATTTTAAAGCAGGCCGGCTTAATAAAGGAAGAAAAAATAAGAAATATCAAATATTTCTATGCGGACAAGGATAAACTTAAAAAAGTGGTGGATGATATAAACAAGTATTTCTTTGGAGCGGAGTAAAATAATCGGCTGTGTGAATTTGCACGGCCGTTTTTTTATAATTTTTTTTCCGTGGAAAAGGAGATTTCAAGTTTTTGTTGTATATCTTATTAATGTGTTATGCAATTTTCCCAAGGTTTGAAGAGGGAGTTGTGTTTATGAATATAAGAGAAATAACCGAAAACATGGAGAAAAACAACCTCTCCAAGTATGCCGCTTTAAGTGTAAATTCCAAAGGGAGGCAGAATTGGGAGGAAAAATGTGATATAAGAACCGATTATCAGAGGGATAGGGACAGGATATTGCATTCGAAGGCATTCAGGAGGCTTAAGCACAAGACACAGGTATTCATATCTCCCGAAGGGGATCATTACAGGACAAGGCTGACCCATACCCTGGAGGTATCCCAGATAGCACGGACCATAGCAAGAGGCCTCAGACTGAATGAAGACCTTACCGAGGCAATAGCACTCGGCCATGACCTGGGGCATACACCCTTTGGACATGCCGGGGAGAAGATACTGAATGAAATACATCCCGGAGGATTCAAGCATAATGAACAAAGCCTCAGGGTTGTGGATATACTTGAGGGAGGAAAAGGCCTTAACCTGACTTATGAGGTCAGAGACGGTATTTTGAGGCATACAGGAGATATCAGGCCTGAAACACTGGAGGGAAAGATCGTCAGCTTTTCCGACCGGATTGCATATATAAACCATGACATTGATGATGCCCTCAGAGGGGGTATATTGGAGATGTACTCCCTTCCCGGGGAGTGTATTGCAATACTTGGAGATACCCACAAGAAAAGGATTAATACAATGATAACCGACATAATAACCGAAAGTATGAATAAAAATGAGATTATGATGAGCAGTACGGTAGGACAGGCTACGGATGAGCTTAGGGAATTCATGTTTGAGAATGTATATATCGGTTCTGACGCCAAGGTGGAAGAGAAGAAAACCAGGAATATAATAAACAGCTTATATGAATACTATGTGCAAAACCCCGAGGAAATGCCAATTGAAAATTTCAGAGAAAACAGGGATGAAGATAATATAGATATAGAAAGACTTGCATGTGATTATATCGCAGGAATGTCCGACCGTTTTGCCATAAATAAATTTACCGAACTTTTTATTCCATCTCCCTGGCGGGTATAGCAGGGAAATAATATCCATAAATTTTATTTTGTTTTGAAGGATATTAGGATTATTTGTCGAATAAAAGTTATCTTGTTACATTTATTATTATTAGAGGTATATGTATGAGAATACTGGTAGACGGGGACGCCTGCCCTGTTACGCATTTGATTGAGAAAACAGCAGCACGATATGGGGTCGGTGTTGTTTTTTTTCACAGCACATGTCATTACAGCAGCAATTCAAATGCTGCCACGGAAAAAATAATGGTTGATAATGAATCACAGGCAGTAGATATGGCAATAATTAATAAAGCGGAAAAGGGAGATATTGTAGTGACAGGAGACTTTGGACTTGCATCCATGGTGCTTGGGAAGGAAGCGAAAGCTATATCTTTCAGCGGGATGATATTTGATGAATCCAATATTGACCGGCTGCTTCTCGAGAGACATATATCCGGAGTAATCAGGAGAAGCGGCGGAAGGACCAAAGGCCCCGCAAGGCGTACGGACAGTGACAACAGGAACTTTGAAAAATCACTCAGCTTTCTAATTTCACAAATTATGAAGGATATTTAAGATAAATGGAGAACTAATATATAAATAATTCATAATATCATATTTTACCGTTTGATTAAAGTAAAAGGTGGAAAAAAAGATGCTTTTCTCAGAAGATAAGATTTCTGAGATAATTGAGAAAAACGATATAGTGGATGTTATTTCAGAATATATGACGTTAAAGAGGAGCGGCAGCAATTATATGGCCTTGTGTCCTTTCCATTCGGAGAAGACACCGTCCTTCAGCGTGTCTCCGTCGAAGCAGATATTTAATTGTTTTGGCTGCGGTGTCGGAGGCAATGTAATAACATTTATCCAGAAAATCGAAAGAATTGAATTTGTGGAAGCAGTGAAGATGCTTGCTGAGAAAGCCGGGGTTCAGCTGAAGGAGGACAAGGATCCCAGGCAGTTGGAAAGAGCTAAGCAAAAAAGGGCATTATACAAGGTAAATACTGAAGCTGCAAGGTTTTTCTACAGCAATCTGAGTGCCGGTACCAAGGCTTTGGATTACCTCCGAAGAAGAGGCCTGAATGACGCAATCATCAAAAGATTCGGCCTGGGATATGCACCGGATGAGTGGCATGGGCTGATGAACTATATGAAAAGGAAGGGTATTGATACTGAGCTTCTTTATAAGGCAGGGCTTGTTGTCAGGAATAAGGATGGTAAGAACTTTTACGACAAGTTCAGAAACAGGATAATGTTTCCCATAATAGATCTCAAGGGAAATGTTATTGCTTTTGGAGGAAGGGTGACCGATGATTCAAAGCCCAAGTATCTCAATTCGCCTGATACACTTGTTTTTAACAAGGGTTACAATATTTACGGCCTGAATATTGTTAAAAAGGTGCAAAACCTTGAAAATATAGTCGTAGTCGAAGGCTACATGGATGCAATTGCTTTGCATCAATTTGGCGTGGAGAATGCCGTCGCTTCTTTAGGTACAGCATTTACTGAGAATCAAGCAAGGCTTTTGAAGCGTTTTTCCAATGAAATCATAATAGCATATGATTCGGACCTGGCAGGACAGGCTGCGACATTGAAGGGATTATCAATCCTTGAGAAGGAAGGCTGTGTGGTAAAGGTACTGAGCCTGCCTTCGGGAAAGGATCCTGACGAGTACATAAGGAAAGAAGGCATTGATGCTTTTAGGGATAGAATAAAGAAGAGTGTTTCCCTTATCGAATATCAGGTTGAAAATTTAAAGAAGGGTTTGGACATAAATAACATACAGGACAGAATAAAATTTACAAAAGGGTTTTCCGAGATTTTGAAGGACGTTGTAAGCAATGTTGAAGTAGATGCTTATATCAGAAAGTATTCCAGCATTATGAAGGTCAATGAGGAGGCCTTGTATGCAGAG
>JAKJBT010000034.1 GCA_022706865.1 Bacillota bacterium | reverse complement strand
AATTAGTTTAGTTAATACAGCAAAACGAGTCAATTGATTTTGGGACATTAGATAATGCACCTCATTCTTCATAGTGACATTTTATCACGATAGTTTACAAGGTGACATTATCACACGATAATCACATTTGCAGATACATATATTTGTAAATGGATTCGGATTTTGATATAATTGTTCATAGAATCTACAAGGGGGTGCAGTACTTGGAAAAGGAGATAAAATTGGATAAGTACGGTAATGTTAAGATTGCTGATGATGTAGTTGCAATAATTGCTGAAATAGCTGCCAGGGAAGTGCAGGGTGTATATTCCATGAGCGGTGGGATAGCAGACAGTATAACAGAGATACTTGGCAAGAAGAACCCTTCAAAGGGTGTTAAGGTTGAAGTAGGCGAAAAGGAAGCGGCTATTGACCTATACATAGTAGTTGATTATGGTGTGAGAATACCTGATGTTTCCTGGCAAATACAGGAGAACGTCAAGAAGGCTGTTGAGACAATGACCGGACTGACTGTAGTGGAAGTAAACATTCATATACAAGGAATAAATCTGGATAAGGAAAACAAAGAAGAAGAGAATCCTGAAGGAAAATCTAAATAGCTTTTATAAACTAACCCTCTTATAATTCTATTACATAAAGAGGGTTAGTTTAAATATATGCAGGTCGTGAAATACATAGGAGGATTTATGAGTAGAAGGCTTGCCAGAGAATATGCAATTCAATTTTTGTACAGTACGGATTTTAATAAGAACGAAAATCCTGATGAAATGCTTGAGGATTTTTTTGAGATTGAAGAGGAACAGGGAAAAGACGGGCTGAAGGATTCCGTGAAGGAAGAAGACTTGAAATTTGCCGAAGAAATAATTAAAGGAACCCTTGAAAAACTTCAGGAGATAGATCAATTCATACAAAACAATACAACCGGATGGACAAAAGAGAGGATTGCCAAGGTTGACCTGGCAATTTTAAGACTTGCTTTGTATGAAATATTGTTTCGCGATGACATTCCAGACAGTGTATCAATCAATGAAGCAATTGAGCTTGCAAAGAAATACAGCACTGATGAATCCGGAAGCTTTGTCAACGGTGTACTGGGTAAAATCATAAGAGAAGCGGATATAAAGGTGTATGGAACAAATGAACAATGAAAGAATATTTACGGTTACCGAAGTCAATAATTATATAAAGCATCTGATACAGAATGATGTACTCCTTTCACATATACATGTGAAAGGAGAGATATCCAATTTCAAGTATCACTCATCAGGGCACATATACTTCACCTTAAAGGACGCAGACTCAAGAATAAGATGTGTCATGTTCAAGGGCAATGCTTCAAAGCTCAAGTTCATGCCTGAGGATGGCTGTGCTGTTATACTGAGAGGTTATTTTTCAATATATGAGAGAGACGGGCAGTACCAATTCTATACTGAGGACATGATTCCCGAAGGGACAGGCTCTCTGTATAAGGCCTACGAACAGCTTAAGAAAAAGCTTGCTGCCATGGGCTATTTTGATGAGGCAAGGAAGAAGAAAATACCTTTTATGCCTCGGGCTGTAGGTGTGGTTACATCACCTACGGGAGCCGCTGTAAGGGATATAATCTCGATAATAAGAAGAAGATGCCCCTGCATCGACGTTTATTTATATCCTGTGCAAGTGCAGGGAGCAGGAGCGGAAAATGAAATTGCAGAAGGAATCAGATATTTCAACTCCAAGGGAAATGTAGATGTTATGATAATCGGCCGCGGAGGCGGTTCCATTGAAGAGCTTTGGGCCTTCAATGAGGAAGCGGTGGCAAAGGCTGTATACGAATCAGATATACCGGTAATTTCGGCAGTCGGGCATGAAACAGATTATACAATTTCGGATTTTACTGCAGACCTGAGGGCAGCAACTCCATCTGCAGCAGCGGAGCTGGCGGTTCCCGACATGCAGAGCCTATTGGGAAAGTTAAGCCAGTATCAATATGTTCTGAACTCTGCAATTGCAAATTTCATTAAGGATAACAGAAGCAGGGTTGAGAGGATTTCCGGAGACAGCGTTTTCAGACAACTGGAGAGGAAAGTTCTCAATATGAGACAGACTCTTGACTCCCTTGACAAGTATCTGGATTACAATATGCTGAATATAATGAAGGGCAGAAGGAATGAAATCGAAAAGACTATAGAGAAGCTGCACCTGTTAAACCCTGAGGCGGCTATGGGCAGGGGTTACGGTATAATCATTAGAAAATCCGACGGAAAGCTTCTGACTTCTATTGGGGATATGGTGCTTAATGAGGAACTATACATAAAGCTGAAGGACGGAAAAGCGGAAGCCCAGGTCAAAGGACTGGAGAATACACCCTGAAAACATGCGGGAAACATATGGCAAGAAAAAATATATAAAAACCCCACAATAAATCTTGGAATGGAGAAGAATAATATGAATGAGAATTTTTCATTTGAGCAGGCTTTAAAGAGACTGGAGGAAATAGTAGAGACACTGGAGGCAGGTAATATTTCTCTTGAAGAGTCAATTAAAATCTATCAGGAGGGGATCGCCCTTTCAAAGCTTTGCTCCGGGAAGCTGGAAGAAGCTGAGGGGAAGGTAATGGCTATTATGAATCGCGGCAGCGAGCAGATGGAGGAATTCAGCGTCAGTCAAATCAAGGAGGCATAGAATTGGACCTTAAGGAGTATATGGCAAATAAAAGGCATTTGGTGGAACAGAAGCTAGAATCCATGATACCGGTAAACAATAGTATACCTGTTATTACGGAAGCAATGAGGTATAGCCTGCTGGCAGGGGGTAAGAGACTAAGACCCATACTTGCCATAATGTCCTGCGAGCTTTTTGGAGAGCAGGAAGAGGAGGTGCTTCCCTTTGCCTGCTGCATAGAAATGATTCACACATATTCGCTTATTCATGATGATTTGCCGGCTATGGATAATGATGATCTCAGGCGGGGAAGGCCGACCAGCCACAAGGTCTTCGGAGAGGGCTTTGCTGTCCTTGCCGGTGATGCATTATTGAATTATGCTTTTGAAACGATGACGGCTATATTGATGGAGAATCCCAAGCCTGAATATATAAGGGCCATGGATATAATAAGCAAGGCCTCGGGAGTATCAGGAATGATAGGCGGACAGTGCATCGACCTGTACTATGAAAACAGGTGTATAGATATTGATACATTAAAATGCATGCATCGGAAAAAGACCGGGGCGCTGATTAAGGCATCCCTTGCGGTTGGTGCGGTTATTGCAAAAGCAGGTGAAGATGACATAAAGAATATTATGGAATTCGGAGATGCCATTGGGCTTGCATACCAGGTGGAAGATGACATACTTGATGTTTCAGGTTCTGAAGAAAAGCTTGGAAAAAGCATAAACAAGGATGCGGAATTTCATAAATCAAACTTTATCAGTTTCTACGGACTTGATAAATCAATAAGCATCGCGGTAGAGCTTATCGGTGAAGCAAAGAAAAAGCTTGAAGGATATGGGGACAAAAGCTGCTATCTTATTGAATTGTCTGATTATATCATTAACAGGGATAACTAAATTATACAATATGTATAATGGAGTACATATGAAAAGCATTTGAGGAGAGGGTTGTTTTTGAATTTCTTTGTGAAAGTTGCAGGCAACAAAGCATTGATGGCCTGTGTTACGGCATGGTTAATTGCTCAAGTACTAAAAATAATATTTACCTTTTACAGCAGCAAGAAGCTGGATCTGACAAGGCTCGTAGGTTCCGGAGGCATGCCAAGCTCTCATACTGCTTTTGTTATGGCGCTTTCTACGTCAATAGGAAGGATGTATGGCTGGGATTCGCCTATTTTTGCCGTTTCCTTGTGTTTCGCCTTTGTTGTGATGTATGATGCTGCAGGAGTAAGAAGGGCAGCAGGAAACCAGGCAAAAATATTAAATATGATAATCGAGGATCTCGCACACAACAAGCCGATTACCGACCAAAAGCTGAAGGAGCTTATAGGACATACTCCGAAGGAAGTTATGGCCGGTGCATTATTGGGGATTGTTGTTGCAAATATAATGGTACGTTAAAAATAAAATAGAAGGTTGAGTTATAAATGTATAAAATTCTGGATAATATAAATTCTCCTGCCGATTTGAAAAAACTGAGCTACCAAGAGCTTGAAGTTCTTTCAAAGGAGCTTAGGGATTATGTAATAAAAGTGGTTTCCGAAAACGGAGGCCATTTGGCTTCAAATCTTGGAGTAGTTGAGCTTACCCTGGCACTTCATAGGGTTTTTGATACACCCAGGGACAAAATAGTATGGGATGTGGGGCACCAGTCTTACATCCACAAAATTATTACAGGCAGAAGAAAAAGCTTTGCTACTCTTAGAAAAATTAATGGAATCAGCGGTTTCCCCAAGAAGGAAGAGAGTGTTTACGACGCATTTGAAACAGGACACAGCAGTACATCCATATCTGCAGCCCTTGGCATGGCAAAAGCAAGGGATCTGGCAGGAGAAAACTACTCCGTTGCTGCAGTTATAGGGGACGGCGCACTTACAGGAGGCATGGCCTTTGAAGCATTGAACCATGCCGGAGACTTTCCGACTAATCTTATAGTGATATTAAATGACAATGAAATGTCAATATCCCATAATATAGGGGGCCTGTCCAACTATCTGAGCAAGCTCAGAACAGAGCCCTTATATTTCAAAATGAAAAGCAAGATAGAGGCTATATTAAACAGGATTCCGGTGATAGGAAAGTCAATGTTCAAAACGGCTGAAGCAATGAGGGACTGGATGAAATACCTGCTGGTTCCCGGAGTTATTTTTGAGGAGCTTGGTTTTAAGTATTTCGGCCCTATAGACGGTCATGATATCAGAAAGCTTGAAGATGTAATAAGAAGAGCAAAAACATATAACGGGTATCCCGTATTGATACATGTAGTCACAGTAAAGGGTAAAGGCTATTCCATAGCTGAGGACAAACCGGATATATACCACGGTATCAGCCCATTCTTTATTGAAAACGGAGAGCTTAAATCAAAGGATTCAAGAAAGACCTATTCTGAATTTTTCGGAGATACCCTGTTAAAGCTTGCGGACAAGGATAATAAAATAGTTGCCGTATCGGCTGCCATGGCTGAAGGAACAGGTTTATCCGGTTTTGCATCAAAATATAAGGAAAGGTTTTTTGATGTGGGTATTGCTGAGCAGCATGCGGTAACCTTCTGTGCCGGATTGGCCTCACAGGGCTTCAGGCCTGTTTTTGCAGTATATTCCACATTCCTGCAAAGGGCTTATGACCAGATTATTCATGATGTCTGCATGCAGAAGCTGAATGTAGTGTTTGCCGTTGACAGGGCAGGTATTGTCGGCTCTGATGGGGAGACTCACCAGGGAGTATTTGATATCACATACCTGAGGCATATCCCAAATATAAGGATAATGAGCCCCAAAGACGGAAATGAGTTGAGTGAGATGCTGGAGATGGCTTTGTCCCTTGAAGGCCCATCAGCAATTAGATATCCAAGGGGAAAGGCAAAGAAGTTTGAATTTGCGCATACACCCCTGGAGCTTGGTAAAAGCGAAGTCATTTTAGAGGGAGAAGACGGTGTCATTATATCAGAAGGCAATATGGTTTCAATAGCCCTGGAGGTATGCGAAAAGCTGAAGAAAGCCGGAAGGAACTTTACTCTGGTTAATGCCAGATTTATAAAGCCCCTGGATGAAGAGCTGCTTGTCGAGCTTTCAAAGAAACACAAGCTCATATACACCTTGGAGGACAATGTAATAAGCGGCGGCTTCGGAAGCAGCATTCTGGAATTGTTAAGCCGGCTCAAGACAGATGTTGACGTCAGAATAATCGGCTATGACGACAGTTTCATACCTCACGGAGAAAAGGAAGAGCTGTATTCCCTGAAAAAAATAGACAGTGAAAGTGTGTTCAACACAATTATGAAGGAGTAGAGTACATTGGCGGAAAAGGAGAGGCTGGATGTTCTCATACACAAACGCGGTATGTCCGAAAGCCGTGAAAAGGCAAGCAGTCTGATAATGTCAGGGATTGTATATGTAAATGGTATCAAGGTTGACAAACCGGGAACAAAATTGGCCATGGATTCAGATATTGAGATACGGGGTAATTCACTGCCTTATGTCAGCAGAGGAGGCCTGAAGCTGGAAAAGGCTCTTTGTGAATTCGGCATCAATCTGAAGGATAAGGTAGCTTTAGACATTGGAGCATCTACAGGGGGCTTCACCGACTGCATGCTTAAAAACGGTGCATTAAAGGTATACGCAATAGATGTCGGTTACGGGCAGCTGGCATGGAAGCTGCGGACTGACAGCCGGGTAGTATGTATGGAGCGGACAAACATCAGATATATTACCCCTGAAGATATTAGCGAATCAGCAGACTTTTCATCAATAGACGTTTCCTTTATTTCCCTGACAAAGGTACTTCCCGCAGTGATGCGGCTTCTAAAAGAGAACGGTGATATTGTATGCCTTATTAAACCACAGTTTGAGGCGGGGCGGGAAAAAGTCGGAAAAAAAGGTGTAGTGAGAGACAAGGACGTACATATTCAGGTAATTGAAAAAATAATTTCTTTCTGCAGTGATGAAATGGGACTTTCCATACTGGGGCTAAGCTACTCGCCCATAAAAGGGCCGGAAGGAAATATCGAATACCTGCTGTACCTGTCGAAAAAGAAAGATTTATCCGATATGACTCAAAGGATTGATATTAGCGGTACTGTGTTAAAGGCCCATGAACTTTTACGTTGATTCGGGAATTATATAATGCAAATATTTGTAGATAATTTCAAATACATAATATAAAATAAACTTAAGACATTTTAGGGAGTGTTGCAATTAATGAAGCTGGGGATTATTCCGAATATAAATAAAGATAAGGACCTGAATGTAACCAGAAGCATTTTGCTGTGGTTCGCAAATAAAGATGCAGAGCTCCTGCTGGAGTCGGATATTGCAGAAAGACTGGAATACAAGGATTCCGGCTGCAGCAGGGAGAAGATATATTCCTCCAGCGATGTTGTAATTGTTCTTGGCGGTGATGGCACAATATTGAATATAGCAAGACAATCAGCCCAATACGATGTTCCCCTGTTCGGCATAAATCTCGGACATCTTGGGTTTCTGGCGGAAGCCGAAATAAGCGACATGTATATGTCACTGGATAAGATAATGGAGGGTGATTATCTTATTGAAAAAAGGATGATGCTGGAGGCGCTGGTTGAAGATGATGATGGTAATGGGGAAGAATTCGTGGCCCTTAATGATTTCAGCGTTACAAAAGGCATGACGACAAGAATGATTACTATTTCTACATATATCAATGATAATTTTTTTGAATTCTATTCGGCGGACGGAGTTGTAGTATCCAGCCCTACAGGATCTACCGCATACTCACTGTCCGCGGGAGGCCCTATAGTAAGCCCCGAATTGAAGGTGTTGATAATAACTCCTATATGTCCACATACAATCCATAACAGGTCAATTGTTGTGTCAGAGAAGGATGAAGTCAAAATAGTAATAGGCGATGAAAACTCTGAGGTCATGCTTTCGGTGGACGGACAGGATTCATATAAATTAAGTTCCGGAAAAGTAGTTAGGATAAGAAGTTCAAGCTTCGTCACCAACCTTGTCAAACTAAAGCAGAGAAGCTTCTTTGATGTGTTAAGAAGAAAAATTTCTGAGCGTTAGTTAGAAAACGGAGTGGAGGTAGAGAAATGAAAATATCCAGACACGCAAAAATTTTGGAGATTATTGAAAAACATCCGACGGAGACACAGGAAGAACTGGCGGAAGAGCTTAAAAAATGCGGTTACAACATAACCCAGGCAACGGTATCCAGGGACATTAAGGAATTGAAACTGGTAAAGGTACTTGATGAGGACGGCATTTACAGGTATGCATCCTTGAAGGAGCAGGACAGCATGCTGAATGAACGTCTTGTGAAGGTATTTGCCGAATCTGTTTTAAGTGTTGATTTTTCAGGGAATATAGTAGTCGTAAAAACATTCTCCGGAGCTGCAAATGCAGCTGCAGAAGCAATTGATGTATTGGATTTCAAAGAAGTGGTAGGGACTATAGCCGGAGATGACACTATTTTTATTCTTGTAAGAAATCTGGAGAATGTTGAGGTAGTAATAGACAGGCTTAAGAAGATGATGAAATAGGTGATGCAATAATGCTTCTTGAAATGAGTATCAAAAATTATGTGCTGATCGAACGACAGCAGATTGCCTTTGAACCCGGACTTAATGTAATCACAGGAGAAACGGGATCGGGAAAATCACTTGTTATTGATGCTCTCTCTGCAGTTACAGGCGGAAAGTTCAGTAAGGAAGACATAAGGACAGGTGAAGAAAAGGCTTCAATTGAAGCGCTGTTTTCAATTGACGGTGTTTGGGATATAAAGAATATCCTGGAGGAATACGGTATAGAATCAGATTCGGACAACTGCCTGGTTATTACACGGGAAGTAAATGCACATGGCAAATCTGTCTGCAGATTGAATGGGCAGATTGTTACTCTTTCCATACTTAAAAGGATTGCACAGTATCTGGTGGATATAGTAGGCCAGAATGAATACCAGCTGCTTTTCAATTCCGTTAAACATGGAGAGTATGTTGACAGCTTCGGAAGCGATGAGATATATCAAATCAAGAGTGATGTTAAGCTTTTGTCGGACAAGCATGCCGAACTTTCGGACAAACTGAAAAATGCCAGCGGCAGTGCTTCAGAAAGAGAAAGAAAGCTGGACATACTGAGATTCCAGGTTGAAGAAATCGAAAGCGCAAAGCTGAAGATAAATGAAGATGAGGAATTGAGGCTAAGACGGCATCTTCTTATTAATGCCGAAAAGCTGCTGAAGGGTGTGACTCATGTATATGATGTTATTTATAGCGGAGACAGCGGAGCAAGAGGAGCATTGGATATGCTTTCCGAAAGCGCAGGTACTATGAGAGAATTGACAGCAGCTGATGAAACGCTGGAAACCTATAAATCAAGGATTGAAGAGATCATATACCAGCTTGAGGATATAAAGGGAGAATTGAGGGTATACCGCGATAACATTGAGTTTAATGACAATGAAATAGATCTTTTGGAAGAAAGGCTTGATCAGATAAATAAGCTGAAAAGAAAATACGGAAGCAGTATTGAGGAAGTACTTGCATACAGGGATAATGCTGCGAAGGAACTTCAGGAGCTTATTGACAATGAGAAGAATATGGCGGAATTAGAAAGTGAAATAGAAAATATCAAGGAACAGTACATGGTAAAAGCAAGGCTGCTATCCGACACGAGGAAGGCAAAGGCGAAAACACTGGAGAAGCTTATTGAAAAGGAGCTTCAGGACCTTAACATGCACGGTTCAAGATTTGTTATAAAAATTTCGCAGGATGAAAATGTAATCAGTGCTAATGGCATTGATAAGATAGAATTTATGATATCTCCGAATCCCGGGGAGCCTGAAAAAGCACTGTCGAAAATAGCTTCGGGTGGAGAAATGTCAAGGGTAATGCTTGCAATCAAAAATGCTTTTTCGGAAATAGAAAGGGCCCCATGCGTTGTATTTGACGAGATAGATGCAGGAGTAGGCGGTCAGACTGCCAATATGGTCGGACAAAAAATTAAAGCAATTTCAAAAAACACACAAATTCTTTGCATCACACATCTGCCTCAAATTGCAAGCCTTACAGATAATCACATATTTGTAGATAAGAAAGTACAGGATAATAAGACTTACACGGAAATTAAAATCTTGAAATTTGAAGAAAGAGTGGAAGAAATTGCGCGAATGCTCGGAGGAAATGAAAATATTGAAGCATCCATGGAACACGCTAAGCAATTAGTCGGGAAAATGTAAAAGACATTTTCCCGATTTGTTTTCATTGAATTCGCACGATACCCAAGACAAAAGCTTACGTGCGTTCAATAAGTTGTTTCGCAGAAAACAGCAGAAAACATTTAACAAAGTTAAAATTCTGCGAAACAACTACCTTAAATGTATTGAATTCGCACGATACCCAAGACAAAAGCTTACGTGCGTTCAATATATTATAAGAATAATAGGACTTTAAAAAGGTTAACTTAAATGAGAGAGGTTTTTGATTGAAGGCGGACTCTTCTGGGGAAACAGGAGAGTGATGCTATTGCATAAAAAGAATTACAGAAATATTTTTTTGTACACCACTCTGATAATAACAATACTCTGCCTGACAAATGTATTATTCACTATATATAGCTTCCCTGATGAGATAAATGTTATACAAGGACAGGACCGAAAGCTGCCAAACAGCATGGCTTGTAATCTTGAAGTGATTGGAGACTATAAGAACAGCATAAATGTTAATAATAACAAAATAATTTCTTCCTTTCTTTTAATGGAGGATGCCGGAAAAGGAAAGGCAAAAGCCAATCTTATGCTTTTAGGATTACTTCCTATAAAACAGGTTACTCTGAATATGATTCCTGATATAAAGGTTGTACCGTCAGGGGAAGCTATCGGCGTAAGGATAGAATCAAAGGGAGTGCTGGTTGTCGGTTTATCCAGTATAACCGATACTAAGGGAAGAAGGTGCAGCCCTGCTGCAGATGCAGGCTTCGAAGTAGGCGACAAAATAATGCAGATTGACGATAATCAGGTGGAAAAGGAAAGGGATATTATTGATTACTTGAACAACAAAGATAATAAGGAGGAAAGAATCAAGGTTCTGGTTGAAAGGGACGGAAGCAGGCAGGATTTATACGTCAAGCCGGTAAAATGTGAAGAGGATGGCATTTACAGAATAGGTTTGTGGGTAAGGGACAATATAGCCGGTGTGGGAACAATGACCTTTTATGACCCAAAAAGCAGGATGTTTGGTGCCCTGGGTCACGGCATTACTGATGTTGACTCAGGTGTATTGGTGGATATAAACAGCGGTAAAATAATAAAATCAAAAATTGCATCAATACAGAAGGCGAAGAAAACAGTACCCGGAGAGCTTGTCGGAGTATTCTACGACAGTGATGATGAATATGGGGTTATATATAAGAATACAAGCTTTGGGATATATGGAAAGCTTTCAAAAAAACAAAAGCCAGTCAGAACAAAACCGGTTTCTATAGGTTTGAACAGTCAGATTAAGGAAGGGCCTGCAAAGATATTAACAACAATAGAAGGAAATAAGGTAGAGGAATTTGATATTGAAATCCAGAAGGTAATGAAACAAAGAAGCTCAGAATCCAAGAGCATGATAATACGCATAACAGATAAAAAACTTATAGAAAAAACCGGCGGAATTGTTCAAGGTATGTCAGGGAGTCCGATTATTCAGGACAACAAGCTTATAGGTTGCGTAACCCATGTGCTTGTTAACGATCCGACAAAAGGCTTCGGTATTTCTATAGAATGGATGCTCAAAGAGGCGGATATTGAACTGGAAGAAAGCCTCAAAAGAGCTTCCGGTGAATAAATTTCAGCAAGCCGGAGTGCCGCAGAACTGCTTTATAAGCAGTCGGCGGCACTCTTTTTCGTATGCGAAGAATAATGCGACGCAACTATAAATTTACATAACCAAGCAAGAGCCTGTATAGTATAGCAGGGCACACTTTTATGCATTTTGGAAACAGGCCTCTGATATGGCTTTGGTAAAAAGTTCGTGAAGCCGGCATGGAGGCCGGCTTAGGTGTCTCAGGCCATGGAGGGCCTTTTGACACCGTCAGAACTTTTCCAAAGGCATTGCAGTAGGTCTGTCAAAATCATAATCCGTGTGCGTCGCTATACTATACTGTCTCTTGCGGAGGGTTATGCAAGCTTCAGTTACGCCGCATTCTCCTTCTATTATGTACAGCATCTTATGCTCCTTTAATAGAGTCGGTTTTTGTAGAAAATAGCATAATTGTGCTGCATTTATTTGTATGAAATTGTTTAACGATTATTAGGTAAATAATAGCAGGAAATGAAACTACTTTGTCGAATATGTTTTCTATCGAATAACAATTTATGGGAGGAATACCAATGAATTTACAAAAAATAAAGATCCTGATAGCTGATGACAATAAAGACTTCTGCATCATTCTAAGTGAATACCTTACTGCACAGCCAGATTTTGAGGTGGTCGGAGTAGCGAAGGACGGTCTTGAAGTTATTGATCTGATAGAAAGCGAATTGCCTGATGTTGTAATATTGGATATAATTATGCCTCATTTAGACGGCCTTGGTGTGCTGGAAAAACTTAATTCCATGCAAATTGAAAAAGTTCCGAAGGTAATAATCCTTTCTGCCGTCGGTCAGGATAAGATTACGCAAAAAGCGCTTACCCTTGGAGCAGAATACTATGTAGTAAAGCCATTTGATATGGACATCTTCTCAAAGAGGATAAGGGAATGCTTTGGAATGGCTAATAATGAAACAGAAAGGAAAAATTATATACATCCCCTGGCTGTGGCCTCACCTGCAGTTACTACACCCAGGGAGCTTGAATCGGCCATAACGAACATAATTCATGAAATTGGCGTTCCTGCTCATATAAAAGGGTACGTATACTTGAGGGAAGCAATCACAATGGTTGTTAATAATATGGAACTCTTAAGCGCTATTACAAAGGAATTGTATCCTTCTATCTCAAGAAAGTTCAATACTACACCCAGCAGGGTTGAAAGGGCTATAAGGCATGCCATCGAAGTGGCCTGGGGAAGAGGAAGGATTGATGTTATAAACAACCTGTTCGGCTATACGATACATAATGTGAAAGGAAAGCCTACAAATAGTGAATTCATAGCGATGATAGCCGATAAATTGAGGATTGAACTGAAGATTAGCTGAAGGCCTCTAAGATTAAAAAGCAAAATACTAAAATCACTGAATAGCGGTTTTAGTATTTTTTATTGTACAGGAAAGAATGCAAAACAAAATAAACGCGTCGCGAGACGCATTTTTTATTTTGTTTTGAAAGATACTAAAAACAATGGAGGTGTGGAAATGAAGCTGCAAGGTAGAATTAAAGCCGGTGCCAGAACAAAAAACCTTGTAAATTTTTTATGCCCCGGAGACATTGCCGTTATACACCATGATGATATTGATGAAATGGCTGCCCTTGCTATTGCAAATGCAGGAGTAAAGGCAGTCATCAATACAGGGAAAAGCATGACGGGAAGGTTTCCGTCAGCCGGTGCAGCGGTGCTGCTGGAGAATAATATTGCTGTCATCGATGTGGATTTGTCTCTGGAAAAGTTCAAGGATAATGATATGATCACTATTCTGGGAAATGATATTATCATACGGAATCATATTTATAAAAATGTCTGTACTGCCGTTAACTGGAACTATATCAGCAAAAGGCGGCAGGAATCAAAAGAAAATGAGAAATATGAGATACTGAAGTTTATAGATAATACGATAAAGCATACAGCCCTGGAAATTGATAAATTTATTTCAGTTAATAATTATCCTGAGCTAAGTACAAGGATTAAAGGCAGGCATGCAGTGATTGTTGTAAGAAACAGCAGTACTCTTGATGAATTAAATGCATTGAAAGCTTATATAAAAAAATTTAATCCTGTTTTCATAGGGGTGGATGGAGGAGCCGATCTGATAATTAATTCCGGTTATATGCCTGATTTGCTTATCGGTGATATGGACAGTGTATCAGATATCGGAATATATAAAAGCAGGGAAATCATACTGCATGCATATGAAGACGGGCACTGCCCCTGCCTTAACAGGATTAGTGGCATGAATGTACCGTATAAGATATTTGCAGTTAGAGGGACCAGTGAGGATGCAGCCTTGATGTTGGCTTACAATAAGGGCGCAGACCTGATTGTTCTTGTCGGAGGGCATAGTTGTATGTATGATTTCATAAGCAAGGGAAGAGCCGGAATGGCCAGTACATTTATAGTCAGAACCTTGATAGGAGAAAGGCTTGTAGATTGCAAAGGCTTCGGAATAATAGCAGCATCCGAAAATGAAGGGAAGGATGCGCAATGGGCGAAGATGTAAGTGTAATCATTCCGGCATATAATGAGTCCGACTGTATTCTTCGGACATTAAAAGGCCTGAAAGGAATAGAAAGCATAAAAGAAATAATTGTAATAGATGACGGTTCCACAGATTCTACCTATGAACTTTTGAAGCCCCTGGGAGATATAATACTTCTGAAGAATGAATACAACGAAGGAAAGGGCAGCGCGGTAAGACATGCCCTGGACTATGCGAACAATAAATTTGTTGCCCTTCTGGATGCGGATATTTGTGAAAGTGCCGCGGAAATACATAAGCTTATAGAACATATAAATCCCAGCGGAAAATCAATAATTATCGGACGGTTGCCTGTCCCTGAAAGAAAAGGAGGTTTTGGAATAGTAAAGAAGCTATCCTCCGGCTGCTTCAGAGCTATGACTTCTCGAAATGTTGATTCTATACTTAGCGGACAAAGGGTTCTTCCTCTGGATTTTATAAAAAGCATTGAGCTGCCTTCCGGCTTTGGCCTTGAGTTTAAGCTCACCTTGGAAGCAGTGAGAAGAGGATACGAAGTGATTGAGGTTCCCGTTGACATGCGTCACAGGGAAACAGGGAGAAACATTTCGGGTTTTATGCATAGGGGAAAGCAGTGCATCGATATTATTCACATTATTCGAAATGAGATGAAGCAATTATGAAACAGGGTAGATATATATGGACTTGATAATTATTGCAGCAGTTACTTTAATAATTGCACGTTACCTGATCCATAATATTATAAAAATGCTGTATAGAGCAGAAAGCAGGATATGTATCTCTTCAAATTACAAAGGAAAAAGAATACCTGCAATCGGCGGAATAGTATTCGTTCCCATACAGCTGACGGCGGTTCTTCAGCTGCTGCTGCAAAGGCCGGAGCATTCATACGGCTATCTGAGCTATATGTTTCTTATGCTGAGTATGGGTTTTGCCGGTGTTATTGATGATCTGGCCGGCGATAAAAGGATAAAAGGCCTGATAAATCATGTAAGGAGTACTCTTAAGAGCAATATGACCACGGGTTTTCTCAAGGCGTTGATCGGTTTCCTGGCAGCATGCATAATAAGCTTCAGAACAGCGGGCTCATTTGCCGAACTGGTTGCAGATGTGCTTGTAATTACTCTGTCTGCAAATGCCATCAACCTTTTTGACATGCGGCCGGGCAGAGCAGTAAAGGTCTTTCTTACAATATCCGTTATGATATTGTTATCATCAGCAGGTAGGACGGCGGAAGCGCTGCCGCTAATAATACTTGTTATGACTGTTCTTATTTATATAAGTTATGATTTAAGAGAAAAATGCATGCTGGGCGATACAGGGGCAAATATACTGGGAATTACCTTGGGCTATTACAGTACATTATTTTTGAGCTTCGGCAGTAAGCTTATGCTTCTTGTACTCCTTATTCTACTGAATACTGCCGCCGAAAGAATGTCTATTAATGCATTAATAAACAGCAGCAGGATACTTTCATATCTGGACGGCTTGGGAAGGGGGCGGACAGATAACCAATGATAGATATATTCAAAGCACAAGTTAAAGAAATCATATACAGGGACATGTACATAACAAAATTCACGACAGAAATAAATCGCAAGTTATACAATTGTATTAACTACGAAATGCTGACAGGCAACGTTGAGGTAAATGATGCTGTTTTGCTGAATACAACAGCAGTAGAGCTGGGGCTCGGCTCCGGCGGTTATCATTACGTTCTGGCCAATTTAAGCAAAGACAGCTTTTCAAATATCGGGCACGGACATATTATGAAACTGCGATATACTCCCATGCAGATAAATTGTATGGCGGCGGAAGCACAGGAAAGTCCGTATCATAATATTTTCAATGATTTTGAATCACTTAAAGGCCTGCCGGTAATTTCCGGAACGCTTCACAGTATGCTCGCCCCCATAGCCCTTACCTTGAAACACATAGCAGGAAAAGAGAGGATTGTCTATATAATGACAGACGGAGGAGCATTGCCCATATGGATGAGCGAGACAGTGAAAAGGCTACGAAACAGTGGGGTGCTGTATGGGACAATTACCTTCGGAAATGCATTCGGGGGGGACTTGGAATGTATAAATGTATATACAGCACTGATTGCAGCAAAGGACATAATGAATGCAGATGCTGCTGTAATAACCATGGGCCCCGGAATTGCGGGGACGGGTACCAGGTACGGTTTCAGCAGTATTGAGCAGGCTTATATTATCGATGCCGTCAACAACCTTGATGGCATTGCCATAGCAGTTCCCAGAATTTCTTTTGCTGACAGCAGAAGCAGGCATTACGGCCTGAGCCATCACACCAGGATGACTTTAGGAAGACTATGCTGCACTAAGGCACTAATAGCACTGCCTATTCTTGAAAAATCAAAGGATGATTTAATAAGAAAGCAGCTTGAGGAAAGCGGAGTCATGTCCAGGCACCGGTTAATCTGCCTGGACAGTTCAGAAGTAGAAAAGCTGCTGGAGACGGAAAAAAGGCAGCTTGAGAGGATGGGGAGAAGCTTTTGCCAGGATAAGGAATACTTTGTTACTTGCGGTGTTTCCGCTTTGCTTGCCAAGAATCCTAATTAAGCCTGTGTCTATATGACAAAATGTATTCCCTCAGTGTGATTCGCTTATTTTCAATTGTATTCAGCTGTTCAATCAACTCATTGAATTTGCCTACAAAGTGAAAACCATTCTTATATACATACTTAATCATTTCATTTACCTTCCTTGCGTTTGTTACATATTATATGTACAAGTGCATATTTACATTACTGTTTTTAAAAAAATATGGAATCATAATATACTTCCTTAAAGCATATTATCAAGATAGAGAAATAGTGTGGACAAAAGCTGAGAGGGGGTTTTTCTTTTGCCGGACAGCCTTAATGATTCAATCAGAAGACATCTTGCAGATAATATTTGGATTTATTTAATAGTCATATTTTCATTCATCCTCGGAATAAGCCTTGGAGCATTGGCTGTAAATAATATTGATGAAGCGGCAAAAACGGATGCAATAATCTATCTGGAAGGTTTCCTGGATCTGACGAACCAAAATCAGCTTCAGTCCGAAGCCATATTAAAGCAGTCAATAAAATACAACTTTTATTATGCTATGATACTGTTTTTTTCAGGAGCAGTGTACATTGGCATAATTGTTATTCCGATGCTTGTTGCTTTCAGAGGGTTTTGCATCGGGTTTTCAATAGCTTTTCTCACTAAGAATGTAGGAAGCAATGGGTTTCTCCTTTCATTAGGCTCTGTACTGCCTCAGAATCTAATATTTGTGCCTGTTATTATCGTCATGGGTGTAACAGGGTTCAATTATTCCCTGTGGGCTCTCAGATACAAGTATTTTAAAAAATCGGCAGTTGTTCCCCGCATATTTGCCGCTTATGCCCTTTCAATGCTGGTACTGTTCATATTGCTTGTCGCAGGCAGTATTGTGGAAGCGTACATAACATCCCTTATAGTCAGGGCAATTGTACCTTATATAAAATACT
>JAKJBT010000033.1 GCA_022706865.1 Bacillota bacterium | reverse complement strand
GCTATACTATACAAGCTCTTGCTTGGTTATGCAGACTTTAATTATGTCGCATTATTCTTCTATTGCGCACAAGATATAATCAAACCTTTAAGTGAATATAATGTATAAAGAGGTGATTGCAATGCACGGTTATATAGTGCGGGAAGGAGATACTCTATATTCAATATCAAGATTCTATAATGTTTCTCTGGATGACTTGATAGAAGCCAATCCTAGCCTGGAACCCGACCATTTGCTGCCGGGACAGGAAATAAGCATACCACTGACGTCACAGCCTTCAGACTGTCCCTTAGGAGCCACAACCTACACCGTACAAAAAAAAGATACCTTTTATTCCATTGCTAAAAAATTCAAAATGCGTCTATCGGAATTGTTGAAATCCAATCCCAATCTCAATCCTGATGCACTGCTCATTGGTCAGATCATATGCCTGCCTACGATATCATCAAGCTATTCCAATGAGGCCTATAGGGTCAGGTTCAGGTACCCTTATCTCTGGAGCAGATTTGACAGCAGACGGTATGAAGGAATAGACGGATTCTTTCAGATATCTGCCATTTCCGGTGATGCAGCCCCGGAAGAAATATGTAAAAAAGAAGCATACCATAAGCTGAAACCTTACGGTACGCATCCGACAATAAGCAGGACTGAATTCCGCGGTCGGGAAGCCTTCTTTATTACGCCCTCTTCCGACCAGCCCAGGGAGATGCGGAGACAGTCCGCCCTGATAGTTGAATATCCGGAACCTGCCGAGATTGAAGGCAATAGCTGCAGATACTTCATTCTCTGGACAGACAAAGAGCATCTGCGCGATATTGCCGATACATTGGAATTTTTCTAGATTGTCTTTGCTATTACATCCCATATTGCGGGCTTTTCAAGGCCATACTTCCATGAAGCTATACCCGCAAGCCTGTACTTGTTCACCAATTCAGCCTTCAGACTTATGGATTTTTCGTCCTCCAGCCATATCTTGTAGGTTGCATTGCCCTTCTTGTATGTTGCATAGTATTGACCGCTTGCAGGGTCCCAAATTTTTGCAGCATTGTTTTCTGCGACGGTTTTTTCCGCTTCCTCCATGGAAATTGCATTGGAGGTTACGATAGGCTTGCTGCTTCCACTTACATACTCTTCCTTCCAGAGTCTTGTATAGAAGGGTACTCCCAACAAAAGCTTTTCATTCGGCACCTCCGCAAGTACCCTCTTCAGACTCTGTTCAACCCAGGACAGCTGTGCGACAGAGCCGCTTACAGGGCTGCCTCCCCAATGCTGGTCATAGGCCATAAGTGCCACATAATCAACGTGCTCCGATAGTGCAGCCCTGTCAAAGCTTTCAGACCAGTTGGAGTTTACGGCAATAATAGACACGTCAACAGACAGCACCAGATTATTGGCTTTTGCCTGTTTGGAAAGTTCCTTTATAAACTGTGTAAAAGCATTCTTATCCTTTATATACATATTTTCAAAATCGATATTTAATCCGTCAAGCTTATATTTCTTTGCCTGGCTTATAAGGGAACTTATGAATTTTGCTTTTGCGTTTGCATTGCCAAGCATTTTGCTTGTCAAATCAGGATTAAACTGATTGTCTGTCAAAGCCCAGACCTTATACCCGTTTTTGTGGGCCCAATTGCTGTAGCTCAAGCTTCCCCTGTCTTCCAGATCGCCTTTTTCGTTTGCCAGAGTAAACCATGTCGGTGAAACTACATTCAGGCCTTCAATTTTCTTGACATTTGACATGTCGGGGGTAGCTTTCCAGATATAGTGCCAGGTAAGATTTATCTTTGTTCCCGAGGCAAAATCTGCGCCGAATTCCGGAATGCTGTTATATACTACCCATTTGTCCCCTATGTTTTTCATAAAAATGCTTTTCCTGACCGAATACCTGTCTCCATTCTCAAGTACCAGTTCATAAGCAGCTTCGATTTCAGCCAGGTACCTGGATTTGCTTAAGACCGCAAAGCTCTCATTGACCATATGCTTGCTGCCGGTAAACCCCTTGGGGTATTGTATTTTCAGCTGTTCAGACCTCTTGGCATTAAGCCTGGCTTCTTTTCCCGCTGAAAGGGATAATGGAGTATCAAAGTCCAAATCGCCTTCGCTCAAAGCTTCTAAAACACTTTTTTCATAATCCGAGGCAAAAGCTGTTAAATATTCGTCTTCAGCTTCTCCTAAAGCCTCCCTGGTTCTCAGTACTCTTCCTATTACAGCCGCGGCTTGTGCTCTTGTAGCTTTTCCTTTGGGGCTGAAGCTTCCGTCCGGCAGACCCTTGATTATGCCCAATGCCGTTACCAGGTCTATGCTCTCCTTATGCCTGTAATATTGCGGAATATCCTTGAAGCTAAGCATATTTCCGTTAACGTCGGCATTTTGTACGGCTTTTGCCGTTATTACCGCCATTTCCTCCCTGGTTATTTCCCTGTAGGGATAAAAATAATAGCCGCTGAAAACGGACAGCAAACCATGCTCCTTGGCCGCTGTAACATACTTGTGGCTCCAGTGCTTGTCCGTAACATCGGTGTAGCTTTCGGCAAACTCATCATCAGTAGGAATTCCTATTGCCCTTACAAGCATAGCCACATACTCTTCCCTGGATATGCTCTTTTCCGGCAGCATTGTGGTGCTGTTGTAGCCCTTCATAATATCCATATAGCTCAGTTCAAGCATTTCATCTCTTGCCCAATGTTTGGCTATATCCTTAAAATTATAGGAATTGTCTTCAAAAAAAAGCAGTTCGCCTGCAGCTGTCTGCTTGTCCAAAAGAGACACATCATCATATGTATCCTCATTCTCGGCAGCAAAAGCAGGCAAACAGGTATTGAATGCAATAGCTATCATCAATAAAAATAAAAAATAACTTATGGCTCTTTTCTTCATTGTCTCACACTCCCCATAACATTATACCAATTATGTAAACCGGATTTGTTACAGGGAGATTTCAAAAAACTTGTATAAAATAGAAAAAGAGACAGGAGAAACGTCCCCATGTCCCCATGCCTCATCTATTGTCTTACCCGAACCTGTTATTTATTGAAATAACCGCTCCTTTTTATGGCTGCTATTATTACAAAGGCTATTGCCGCACCTGCACCGGCCTGTATGACATTGCCAAATATGCTGAATAACGGCTGTGTGATATTCCATGTTATAATTGCTTCCGCAGCATAATATCCAAATATCATCCAGATGCCTGCCGCCAGCATTCCCAATCCATTCTTAACAACACTGTTGCCCTTTGAATCTCCAAGGTTTGCCAGGCTGCCTGCAATCAAACCCATTACCGCTTTAATCACGAAGGTATATGGTGCCCACACGGAGAAGCCCGAAAATATATCAAACATGGTCATACCTATTGCTCCGGATATTGCGGCATATCTTCTGCCAAAGACCACCGCCGTGAGGAATATCATACTGTCTCCCAGATGTATGACTCCGCCGTTTCCGTAGGGTATATGAATAGCCCAGGCAGCTACAAAAGTCAGGGCGGATAAAAGGCCCATCTGTACTAAATCTCTTATTTTAAAGCTGGTGCTGCTGTAATTTGTATTTTTTGTTTCCATTTTGCCGACTCCTCCAAAATTATGTACTGCTGATGCTGCTTCTCTGATTTCATTATACAGGAGCTGCCGGCGGGAACAATACGGAATCGGTAATTTAACGCACTGTTTATTTAGTTTCTGTTATATTGTATCGATACAATTTCTTCTCCGCTATGTTTATCTTTACTTTCATGTATTTTTACATAATCAATATAATCAAGTCCTGCAAGGCCTAAATGTGTTGCAACCTGCTCTATGGTATACAAAGCAACGATCTCTGTTATCTGGAGCTTTAGAATCCTTTCTTCTATTGGTGTAAGCACAGCTGCAAGCTGTTGTTTTATTGCGAGGTCAAGGCTGAAAGGTTTTCCATAAGCTGTGGAAAGCCGGAAAAACAGCAGCGGATCTATCTCCACATCGCAGAGCCAATCATTGAAAAATTTGTTTAATTCTTCGTTAATCTCATTGAATAGCGCCTGTTTGGACGGATTATCAATAATCACGCTCTTGAAATTCTTCGTATGCTTTTTTAATGGATTGATGAACAATGCGCAGACAATGACAGGATAAAAATCCTTTGCCTCATATAAAAGCCTTTTATACTCCGCAGAGCTTATTATCTTCTTTTCATTAATATACCTCATAAGTGCCTCGATATTCTCCGAGACATAATAGTTCAAAAAAATTGTCCTCAAGGTGCTGATAACACCCCGCAATATAATGCTGTATATCTCTGAAGGAGTCTTGCTGTCGTCTGCAATTTTCAGATTTCCTTTGCCATCTGCACTTTTTCTCATGTTCGCACCTCCACAAGACCTTTCAAGGAAATTTAATGAACTCCTGAACCCTTTTTCCTATATATCTAATTATTTACAATTTCTTTTTATCTATTCAATATTAAATGCACATGAATTGATTAATTTACCATATATAAGTAAAATATAAATAAAGGCACGGGGCTGCTGAGCTGCCATGCAAAAAGCAGAAAGGGCATTATATTATGAAAAGCGAAGATCACGATTGCAGTATCCGAATCAACAAATACATAAGCGAGAAGGGTTTGTGCTCCCGCAGGGAGGCTGATGAGCTTATCAGGCAGGGAAGGGTCACTATAAACGGCAAGAAGGCTTCCATCGGCAGCAAGGTATATCCCGGGGATATTGTAAAGCTGGAAGGTAAAAAACTCTCTCCCAAAGCTCCTCCGGTCTATATTGCCTTCAATAAGCCTCCCGGAATTGTGTGTACTACGGACAGAAGGGAAAAAGACAATATCATAGACTTCATCAACTTCCCTAAAAGGATATTCCCGGTAGGAAGGCTTGACAAAGAATCGGAAGGCCTGATCTTCCTCACAAGTGATGGTGATATAGTAAATAAGATACTTCGGGCAGGCAACAATCATGAGAAAGAATACATAGTGACGGTAGACAAACCTGTTACTCCAGATTTTATCGAATCCATGTCAAAGGGTGTCAGGATTCTGGGAACTGTAACAAAAAAGTGCAAGGTATCCCGGATATCCAGGTATGTGTTCAGGATAATCCTTACAGAAGGGATGAACAGGCAGATCAGAAGGATGTGTGAGGTATTCGGCTATGAAGTGGTGAAATTGAAGCGGATAAGGATTATGAACGTTAAGCTCGGTTCACTTCCGGAAGGAAGATGGAGATATCTGACAAGCCATGAGCTCAATACAATCAACAAGCTTGTTGCAGAATCAGTGAAGACCGAAGAGGCCTCCAGATAAAATGTTCCTCCGGGATCATCGTTTTGCCGGAACTTTTATTAATTATTGGCAGTCAAAGTTGTATAAATTCAAATAAGCTATGAAAGGGAGATAAATATGAAAAGGATAGTATCCATTATTACGCTGACTGCAGTGCTTATAGGCATCCTGCTTACAGGACCGGTGACCGCTGCTGAGAATAGTAATCTGGATCTTAAAAAGGCATTGGAAATTGCCAAAACTGCTTTTGACTTTGATACCACAAATCATGACTTCAGCAGCAGTTATACAGAAACAAAATTCGGCAGAAAGCTGTGGTACCTGAACTGGAATGCCAAGGAGGGAAGCAAATCGAGCATGAGTATTACCGTTGATGCGGCAACAGGGGAAATAATAAATATGTATCAATGGAAGAACATGCCGCAGCCTTTAAACAAAATTCCAAAGTACACCAGGGAAGAAGCTTTGAAGGTAGCCGAAGCTCTGGCCGGCAGGCTCCATCCTGACAAATTCAAAGATACGGAGCTTATGGACGAATACTGGGATAATATCTACCGATCCTATTACAGCAGCGATTCATATAACTTTAATTTCATAAGAAAGATAAAGGGAATAGACTTTCAGGATAATATGATACAGGTACAGGTAGACAAAAACACACTGGAGGTAAGAAGCTTCAACCTGGATTGGGATACGGTAATACCTATTCCCGACTCTGCAAAAGCAATAAGTGCGGATGCGGCAAAGAAGATATTTGAAGAAAAGCTCGGTATTGAGCTGGCCTATCAGATGATATATCCTAACAATTCAAGGGATCCCAAGCTGATACTGGTATACAATCAGAAGAATGCAAACCAGCGTATTGATGCTATTACCGGTGAGATAATGACCCAGCCTTATTACGGATTAATGGAAAGGTCTGCAATGGGCGGCGATACCGCTGCGGCAGGTGTTGTGCTTACTCCCGAGGAGCAGAAGGTGATTGACGATTCCAGCAAGTATATAAGTTTGGAAAGAGCTGTAGAACAGCTTAAAAAATATCTGCCTGTCGACGGTAAATACAATATGGATAATTCAAGCCTTTACGGCGGCAATAATAATGAAAATGCAGTCTGGAGCATCAGCTGGAGCTATATTGACAAGGAGAAAAACACATACAGCTATCTATACGGAACAGTGGATGCCGTTACCGGCGAAGTCAGAAGCTTTAACATAAGCAACAGCGAAAATGAATACAAGGCAGGACGCGTTCATAAGTACACAAAGGAACAGTGCAGGGAAATAGCTGAAAAATTTCTTAAAGAAATTCAGCCAGTCAAATTCAATACCTCTGAATATAGGGATCTCTATTATGACATATATGTAGACCCTCAGAATGTATCCAGTTACAATATTAACTATATCAGGAAAGAGAACGGTATCTCTGTTCCCTTCAACAACATGACCATAACAGTAAGTGCTTATACTGGAGAAATAATAAACTTCTCCATGAACTGGCAGGAGCTGGACTTCCCGAGCGCAGAAGGTGTAATAAGCCTGGAAGACGCTTATAAGCTGCTGTATGCAAAGCATGACCTTATGCTTAAGTATATAAGGGTATATAATTACAACAAGTTTAATGACAGTACGGAAATAAAGCTTGCTTACATGCTGGATGACTATTACGGCATGATAGATGCCAGGAGCGGCCAGTTTATAGACTATAGCGGGAAACCTGTCAGAGAATTCAAAAAGGTATCCTTCACCGACATAGAAGGACATAAATATGAAAACGATATCAAGCTTCTTGTTGAACTGGGAATAATTGATTCCACCGAAGACAAGTTCAAACCGGATACAAAAATAACCCAAAAAGAATTTGTTAAGCTTCTTATGAAAGCAACCCAACCGGATTATTATCCTATCCCCTATGCAGCAAGCGACAGCAGTGAATACGACATGTACTATGAAAACGCCATAAGCCAGAACATACTGTCCAGAAATGACAAAAAACCGGAGGCCTGCATCACAAGAATGGAAGCGTCCAAAATGACAGTTAATGCACTGGGTGTAGGCTTTGTAGCCGACTTAAGCGGTATATTCAGCCTCAATCTCAAGGATGCCGCAAGTATCACAGCAGAAAACAAAGGCTATGCTGCAATTGCAGCAGCATTGGGAATCGTTGACACTTCTGCAGGCAGCTTCATACCGGGTTTGGAGCTTACAAAATCGGAAACAGCAGGGATGCTTGCCAGCTATCTTAAGGTGGATAAAGCCCCGAAATCATCAGAACCAACCATAGGGACACCAGCAATAATGCCGGCATTGGATGCTCCGGCAATAATGCCTAAGGCAGAGTAGAACCAGAGACGGACACGGGGACGTTTCTCCTGTCTCACTTAATGTGAGACACGCGAAACGTTCCCGTGTCCTTTTTTATGTAAATTAGATTACAAGCCCTCCGTCTACCGAAAGCACAGTTCCTGTTATGAAGCTTGCTTCATCTGATGCAAGGAACAGATATGCATTTGCAATATCCTCCGGCTTACCGAGCCTCTGCATGGGGGTTTTTTCACTGATTGAATCCAGAACCTTTTGAGGAACAGTCTCAAGCATGGGAGTCATTATAAAGCCGGGAGCAACTGCATTTACCCTGATACCCTTTCTTCCAAGCTCCTTTGCCCAAGTCTTTGTCATACCTATAACTCCCCATTTGGCAGCTGCATAGTTTGTCTGGCCAATGTTTCCATATATCCCTACTACGGATGAAGCATTGAGTATTACGCCGCTTCCCTGCTCCGTCATTGTGTCAAGTACAGCCTGGGCACAGTTGTATACGCCCTTCAGGTTGATATTAATAACTTTGTCGAACTGCTCTTCCGTCATCTTCTTAAGCATTGCATCAGCTGTTATGCCTGCATTGTTAACAAGTATGTCTATTCTGCCCCAAGCCTTCTTAACTTCCGCAACCATTTCATCAACCTGTGCCCTGTTGCTGACGTCTACCTTGAAGCCCAGAGCCTCAGCTCCCTTTGACTTGATCTCCTCTGTAACTTCTTTTATTGCATCTTCGCGTGTACCGCAAATCACTACCTTTGCGCCTTCCCGGGCAAAGACCATTGCGGTCTCCTTGCCTATCCCTTTTGTAGAACCTGTGACTATGGCTACTTTATCCTTAAGCCTCATATATTTTCCTCCTTTTATGTATACTACATCTCTACTACGAGTGCGGTACCCATACCTCCGCCGATACATAAGGTTGCAAGGCCTTTTTTCACGTTTCTTCTCTTCATCTCATAAAGAAGCGTTACCAGTATCCTTGCGCCGCTGGCTCCCACCGGATGACCAAGAGCAATTGCTCCTCCGTTGACATTCACCTTGTTCATGTCAAAGCCCAGATCCCTTGCCACTGCAATAGACTGAGCTGCAAAAGCCTCATTGGATTCGATAAGGTCTATATCCTCCAGCTTGAGGTTTGCTCTCTCCAAAGCTTTCTTTACTGCTTTAACCGGTCCTATACCCATTATGCTTGGATCCACTCCGGCAGATGCATATCCTGCTATTCTTGCAAGAGGCTTTAAACCGAGCTCTTCCGCTTTATCCGCTGCCATTACGACCAATGCCGCTGCACCGTCATTTATACCTGATGCGTTTCCGGCTGTAACCGTACCATCCTTCTTAAACGCAGGCCTCAGCTTCGCCAAGGCTTCTGCGGTTACTCCCGCTCTTGGGAATTCGTCGGTATCAACCACAATATCACCCTTTTTAGAAGGAATGACTACGGGAACTATCTCCTCCTTGAATTTGCCTTCCTTAATAGCTGCCTCGGCTTTGTTCTGGCTGGAAGCAGCAAAAGCATCCTGCTCTTCTCTTGTTATATTATATTTTTCCGCCAGGTTTTCGGCAGTAATGCCCATATGGTAATTGTTAAATACATCAGTGAGGGAGTCGTATATCATTGAATCTATTATTTCTCCGTGACCCATTCTATAGCCTGTTCTGGCATTTCTGAGCAAATAAGGAGCTGCACTCATGTTCTCAGTTCCGCCCGCAACAACAATGTCACATTCCCCGGATATTATCTGCTGGGCAGCAATCTGTACAGCCCTCAAGCCCGAACCGCATATCATGTTTATTGTATAAGCAGGCTTTTCAACCGGTATCCCTGACTTCACAGCTACCTGCCGTGCCACTCCCTGGCCAAGGCCTGCCTGAAGAATACATCCCATGATGGTATCGTCCACCATTTCGGGCGTGATTCCTGCTCTTTTGATTGCCTCTTTGACTGCAGTCACTCCAAGGTCTACTGCGGAAACTCCTGCCAGACTGCCGTTGAAATTACCTATTGCCGTTCTTGCCCCACTTACGATAACAACTTCTCTCATTGTGTTTAATACCTCCTCAATGTATTATTACTATTCGTATCAATACATTGCAACTTTCATGCCAAATTTGTTTCAGTCCTATGTTACTTAGAAAACGAGCAGCACTAAACACAGATGTTCCACTGATTCCTGCGGGCTGCAGCAGAGAACTTCGATAATCACTTCATTGCCGCTCGTTATCCATGTTTCAAAAACTATCACACGCCGTGTATTCAGTGAGTTTCAGTGTTTTCAGTGTTATCCTTATTTAATTCCCTTTTCGCCTAAAATTGGGCGTATTATTGCTTCTTGTACCAATCTATGAACCTTTCTATTCCTTCTTCAATTGAAACTTCAGGATTGTATCCCAATACAGCTTTCGATTTTGTTATGTCCGCATAAGTATGTTCCACATCTCCCTTCTGTACCGGCAAATATACTCTGCGTGCAGGTTTGCCAAGCTTTTGCTCTATTAAGTCTATCAGCTCATTAAGCTTTATCGGGTTTGAATTTCCCAGATTGAATATTTCAAATGAACATTTGAGATAAATTGAAGCAACTATCCCATTAATAATATCATCAATATATGTGTAGTCCCTTGAACTCGTCCCGTCTCCCCATACAGGTATCTCTTTCCCTTCATCCATCAGCCTTGTAAAATAGTGTACAGCCATTTCCGGCCTTTGCCTTGGACCATAGACTGTGAAAAACCTCAAGCATACTACCGGTATGTCATAAAGCGCATTATAGGTACTGCAAAATAGTTCTCCGGCCAGCTTAGCTGCTGCATAAGGCGATATCGGCGACTTTATGCCGTCTTCTTTAAAAGGAGTAGAATTTAATCCGTATACCGAAGACGTTGATGCAAAAATAAACTTCTTTACTTTGAAATCTCTGCTGAATTCAAGAAGGTTGACTGTTCCTTTGATATCCACATCAACATACTCAAGGGGATTTCCAATGGATGTTCTAACTCCTGCAAGAGCTGCAATATGAACTACGGTATCTATATTAAATGTATTGAATATTTTCTCTGAAAGCTTCCTGTCTCTTACATCTCCTTCAATAAGGGTATATCTCCGGTTTGAAAGGGCTGCCGATATATTCTTTCTCTTAATTTTCGGATCATAAAAGTCATTAAAATTATCCAGGTTTACTACCCTGTATCCAAGCTCCAGAAGCTTTTCACACAAATGAGAGCCTATAAATCCCGCTCCTCCGGTAACCAAAACAGTACTCATTTTCTCCCTACTCCCTTATATGAGAACCCGAAGCTTTTTACATAGTCAGGCTCATACATGTTTCTCAGATCCACAAAAGCCGGGTTGCGAACAATAGATTTCAACCTTAAAAAATCCAATCCGGCAAAATCCTTCCATTCAGTAACAATCACAATACAGTCGCTGCCTTCACAGGCCGAATACACATCACTGCAGTATTCAACCGAAAGATCAGGATATGCTTTTTCCGCATTTACCATAGCTTCAGGATCATAAGCTTTGATTTTAGCTCCATTATCAAGAAGCATCCTTATAATATTTACAGCAGGTGCTTCCCGGACGTCATCGGTTTCCGGTTTGAAAGCAATTCCTAAAATTGTGATTGTCTTATTCTCAATATCGCCGATTGTTTTTTTTATCTTTTCGAGCATTATTCCGGGCCGGTTATTATTTACCTCCACAGTGCTGTTTACAATCATAGGCAGGTATCCAAGGTTCTTGCCGATATTTACAAGGGCCTTAGTATCTTTAGGAAAACAGCTGCCTCCGTAGCCCGGCCCCGGATTTAAAAACTTCGGCCCTATTCTGCTGTCCAGCCCCATTGCTTTAGATACAACGCTGATATCGGCATTGCAAAAATCACACATATCTGCTATCTCGTTTATATAGCTTATTTTTGTTGCCAGGAAGGCATTGGAAGCATATTTTATCATTTCAGCCGTTTCTATATTAGTTACAACCATTGGCAGATCCAACTGAATCTGAACTGCATATATCCTCTTCATAATATTTACGGCTGCTTCACTTTCAGCGCCGATCACAATTCTGTCAGGCTTCAGGAAGTCCTTAACAGCAGTTCCTTCCCGCAGAAATTCCGGATTAGATACAACATCAAAGTCATACAATTTGCCTTTCTGCTGCAAAACAGCTTTGACTTCCGATTTAATCCATTGTCCCGTTCCTACAGGTACAGTGCTTTTACATACTATAACCTTATAACCATCAATATGATTTGCTATATCTCGTACTGCCTGATGTACATTTTTCATGTCAGCCGAACCATCCTCCAATGGCGGTGTATCCACTGCAATAAAAATCACTTCAGCGTTTTCCACGGCATTTTTTATAGATGTTGTGAAATTTAACCTCCCCAAATTATAGTTTTCTTTAATAATACTCTCCAGGCCCGGTTCATATATCGGAACAACTCCATTTCTTAATTTATTGATTTTATCCTCATCAATATCCATACAGATCACATTCATGCCCAGCAATGCAAGGCATCCGCCCGTAACCAACCCTGCATAACCGGCACCAATAACAGCTGTATTCATAGTAATCCTCCTTCCTGTCAACGTCTTTCAGTCCTTTGAAAAAGCTGCAATAAATCATTGGCGACTCTTTCCCAGTTATAACGCAGAACTGCAAGGCTGCGCCCTTTTTTACCGATTTCAAATGCTGCATCAGGATTGTCAAGGAGATAGTTTATTGCATCCGCAAATTCATCAGGATTACTATAATCGTCTATTTCTATGCCGTTCCCGTATTCCCGGGATACTACCTCGGCATTTCCTCCTCTGTTGGTTGTTATAATAGGTAAACCTGCGGCCATTGCTTCATAATGGACCCTTGACAATGGCTCTTCCCATTGGGATGCGCATAGGAATATATCGCCTAAACTGAAGAAATCGGCAATTTCTGACGGCGGAACAAATCCGGTGAACAGCACAGGCCCTTTCATCTTTTCGGAAAATGACTTCAGTGACCGTACATAATCATCGGATTTATTACTGCCGTACCATTTACTCCCGACTACAACCAATGCTGCATCATTTCTGTATTCCATAACTTTTCCCATTGCTTTCAGTACTATATCCGAGCCCTTCTTTGGGCTGAGCCTGCTTACGTAAAGAACTATTTTATCCCTGCCCAGCTTTGATCTTAATATGGCCCTATTATCAGTTCCTTTTTCAGACCACCAGGGTTCAAACCTATCAACATCAACCCCTGAGTAAACTACATGCAATTTTCTATCCGCAATGGGATACAATCTTCTGATACCGTCAGCAATGAACTTGCTGACGGTGGTGATAAATTCTACCATTTCTATGCATTCAACAGCTGTTTCAGCAGGTATCTTTTCAGGAAGAAACATTTCATTATGAATACTGAGGCTGAATTTTGCTTTTTTCAGTCTCTTGCCTAAAACAGGAACCCAAAGAGGCCTGTTGAATACATGGACTATATCAAACTCATCTTTTAACTGAGGCATTATATTATTAAGGTATTCCTCCCTGTTCCTGCCGGGGACTCTTATATAGCTTACTCCGTCCACTATCTCCTGCTCAGGCAAACTGGGATTCGCTATACAGAAGACAGTCACTTCATGATATCTTGATAAATAAGGCAAAATGCCGTCAATATATTGCTGAATTGCGCCGCCTAAAACTGGGGGAACAGGAAGCTTTTCAGTACAAATCAATGCAATTTTCAATATTTCACACCTCCAACCCTCAAATTTGGAATTATTCACAGAATCATATTTATCAATAGCATCCGGGAAAATATGAACAAGCATTATGGTAACTGACTTGTCCTAGTACATAATATAACGAAGTTCTATTTTTGACACAGATTATGCTAAATAATGGGATGCATTTGAGATATACCTTAGTAAGAAGTTGAATTATTGTTGCAAAATGAGTAACATACAGTGTTATATCTGAGTATTATTTTAGTGAGAGAGGGCCAAGCCTTAAAGGAATAAATAGACTAAGAGGGAGGTGTTATTATGAAGTATCAGGAAGACTATGTCGGAACAAAAGCAGAACTCAGCGAATTTATCAAAAGAGTTATACCGGAACTCTTCGCCGGCAAACTGTCAGTTGAAGGCCAGACAGTACGCATCCCTGCTGACCGTGACCTTGAATACAAAATAAAATATGATTCAGCAGGGTCCTTAACCATCAAGATGTCATGGGAAAATGAGGAAGAAGAATAAATCAGGGGTGGATCTATCCTCCCCTGATTACAACCTTTTCAGGGAGTGATTGCTTTGACCGCTGTCAACCGGGAACCTATTAATGAAGTACTAGGCAATTATGACATTAAAGTTGAGGGTATCAGGAACGAATCATACAAGGACAAAAAAGGTGTATGGTGGGTACAGACACCTCAAGGCTATAAGATATTAAAGAAAATATCCAATTCGGAAGATACACTGAAGTATATCCTGTCAGCTGTCAGGCACTTAACTGATAACTTGGAATATCGATCTTACCGGGAAAATGCTGGGCTACTACCAATCCGAGAATCCCCTTTCCCCGTCGGAGTGGCATGTGGTCAAACTGGATCTTATGTTCCCCCATCTTTTCATAGGTGCAATGAATAAATACTATTACAAGCGGGATAAGGAATGGTCATACGAAAAATACCTTCTAAGGCTAAGAGAAATGTCTGCCTTTGAAAAGACCATCATACCGGTGCTTGATGATTTTGAATCCCTTTTGCCCGAATGACTCAATTGTAAGGAGTGAGCAGCTTGGAAAACAATATGATTGGTCCAGACAGCCTTGGTAACCTGGCACTTGATGTATTGAAAAATTATGACATCTCACCATCAACTGTCACAGTAATCCAAAGCGGAGGTATAAAGACAATATGGAAAATCCGGACTGACAGTGAAACGGTTTGCCTCAAGAGGTTGAAGCAGACCTATGATAAGGCTCTCTTCTCAGTCAATGCTCAAATTTATATAAAAAACAAAGGAGGAAACGTTCCCGGAATAATGCTTAACATAAACAATCAGCCAATAACAATTTATAATGACCAGCTGTTTGTTGTTTATGAATGGTTGAACGGAAGAGATCTCAACTTCGGCACAAGTAAAGACCTGGAGCCGGCTGTCAAAGGGTTAGCCAAATTCCATATGTTTTCAAAGGGCTACAACCCTGTTGAAAATTCAAGAACCTCTTCCAAGCTTGGTAAGTCACCGGAGCAGTATGCTTCAATGAAAAACAAGTTTGCAGAATGGAAAGCAGTTGCCGCAAACAATGCTTCGGCTCCCCAGCATTCAACTTACCTGAAATACGTTGATTCCATGATTGCCATAGCAGGAAGAGCTATAGAGCTCATAAATAAATCATCCTATGACAGTCTGACCGGTCCGGGCTCCGACTCCGTAGTACTGTGCCATCAGGATTACGGCAAGGGTAATGCCCTTATGACCGGCAACGGAATATATGTACTTGACCTGGATGGTGTGACCTATGACCTTCCTGCCAGGGACTTAAGAAAAGTAATAGGAAAACAGGCTGAAGACAGAAACCGTTGGAGTATAGAACTCATAAACGAGGTCACAGATTGGTATACCCAGATAAACCCTATGGATGAGAACGAAAAACATGTCTTGTATATTGACCTGCTGTTCCCCCATTGGTTCTTTGGTCTTGTAAAGAATATTTACCAGTCCGATAAAGCTGTCAAACCGGCTAAAATTGAAAAGATATGCAAGTTGGAGCAGGGCAAGATCCCGATTTTGGATTCCTTGCTGCAATGGAACAAATAGATGACAGGCCGATATCTTTCTTTGATATCGGCCATTAAAAGTGAAAAGAAAACGAGACGACCTGTATGTGTACTAGTTACTATTTCCAAAACTCCATGAGATCATCCCCGCATTCCGGTTCCTCCGTCTTTGCAGTAAACTGCTCTGCAGCATCATTCAGTTCTGCTTTGAACAAACATTCCAGTTCCTTTTTCTTAGCAGCCAGATGCTCTTCTGCTTCATTCATATTCTTCTTATACTTGGCAACCAGCTTTCTATTGCACACTAGTCTGGGTATCTGCTTAAGTATTTTACCAAATTCCTCTACTTTTACTTCAAGCACTGCTACCTCCTGCTTCAATTGAACAAATTCATGATCCATGTTTTCATCTCCTCACTTGCTGGATTCTGTTATGTATCCGGTTTGTCCTCTTCCAGTAACAGTATATGACTTGTACTTTTCTTCGTTACTGTTTATCTTTTGTACTTCCTATATCTTTAAAAGGATAAATGACCTTTGCCATTTATCCTTTTTTTATCCTAATTTTCATTTAGCATTTGCCATGACCATGTTTCTTATCTTCTTCTTCTTCACAAACTGCGTTGATGTTGATTATTACCACATTGTTCAAAACAAAAATAAATTTTATTTTCTCTGGGCAGCAGCAATCATCGCTGCCATTACATCCACCGTCACTTTCTCTCAAGCTCATCATTTCTCTGACAGCATCCATATTACCGGCAATAACTTTTGCTGCATCAACTGATAGTAATTCCGGCATCTTTACATATTCCATAAAGTCACCTCCTTTCATTTTCTGGGCGGAGAATTTGAACCGGTTCGTCATCTTCCAATAGCATTATATGACTTGTACACTTTATTGCTACTGATTGTACAAAAAAAACCATAACCAAGCTATTCATCACAGTTCCATCCTTTTTGCAGCTAATTGCTCCTCTATTTCATGTATTTCTTTTCTACACCGGGCAACCAGCTTTCTGTTAAATATCTGTCGGGGTATCAGTTTCATAATCTTTTCAATTTCGTTTTTTCTTGCTTCAAGTATTTCTATCTCAATCCATGTTTGCTTATATCCGCCCGAAATGGCTTCCCAGTCGTCATGCCCTTTCTCATGGCCCCTGTCGCCTATCTTTATATGACAGCCTTCAATATGCTCTTCCGCCTTTTCCCTGTAGCGGCCTTTATTGCAATCATCCGATGCATTATCCATGCCAATGGTCACGTTACAAAATACAAGCTTGACAATTGTCGTATTATCTCCGCATTCCATACCGCAGTTCTGCCCTACAACAACCTTCTCTCCCGGCTGGGGATCGGTAATCGCTTTCAGCACTTCAGGATTTTCAGCTATCACCTCTGCAAACTTCGGTGTTATCAATTCAGGCATAATAACTTGATCCATATTTTCATCACCTCCCTTACTGGATTCTGCTATGTATAGTGAAGCATAGGTACAATAATTTATGATTATGTACCTATGCATTTCATAATTATTATTATTCTGGCTGGAGCTCTTCTTCTTCGCAGGCTGCATTAACGTTGATTACAACTGCATTGTTCAAAGCAAATATGAATTTAACCTTTTTAGGGCAGCAGCATTCAACATCGTCTTTTACTTTATGTTTGGGTGCACATCCGCCGCTTTCCTTTTTTCTTTCATTCTTTTCTTCTTTAAAAAACTCTTTCAGGGCAGCAGCCATTTCATCTGTGTGGCTTGATTCATCCTTAACCGCCTTTACATTGCCTGCCAAAGCCTTTGCCAATTCCGGCGAAAGCATTTCCGGCATTTTTACATATCCCATGAATTCACCTCCCCTCATTAAATTCACAGAGATTCAGAACCGGTTTGTCTTCTTCCAATAGCATTATATGACTTGTACTTTTCTTCGTTACAATTATCAATAAAAAATCCGCATATCCCAATTTGATATGCGGGTTTTCATTCTCGACAATTAAGAGGGTACTGCCACTAATTATTAAGTGACAGTACCCATTTTAATACTTAGCCCTGTTTAATCTGTCTTGTATGATTTACTTCTGGCTGTATTCGCCCATTTTATCCTTTATGGTTGCATGTGCTGCAGCAAGTCTTGCTATCGGCACCCTGAAAGGTGAACAGGATACATA
>JAKJBT010000032.1 GCA_022706865.1 Bacillota bacterium | reverse complement strand
ACTTGGGATAAGCTTACTGACGAGCAGAAGAAGATCGTTAAGGATGCAGCTATCGAAGCGCGCGATTATTCCAGAAAACTTGCTAATGACAGGGAAAACGACAGTATAGAGGAAATGAAGGCTGCGGGCCTGCATGTGACAATACTGACTCCGGAACAGATCAAAGCTTTCCAGGAAGCCACCAAGGATGTTTATAAAGAATATGTGGACAAAATCGGCAAGGATTTTCTTGACAGATTCCTCAAGGGCGCCGGAAGATAACTTTTTATCAACAGGTTTGCTGTGCATATTGCACAGCAAACCTGAATGAAAAAATCAAAAAAAAGGGGGCATGTAATATATGAGTGAATCCAATGTCAGAAGCAAAAAAGAATCAGGCAATCCTATTATTTGGGTTTGGGAAAACATTGAAATCTCAATTTGTCTGATATCAATGGTTCTTATGACAGTGTTCACATTTTCCAATGTGGTTTTGCGATATATATTCGGCAGTTCCATAGCTTGGGCGGAAGAAGTATCTTCATTTCTTATTATATGGCTGACATACGGCGGATCAGCATATGCGTTCCGAATGGGTGCCCATATCGGAATTGAAGCCCTGGTTGACAAACTACCGCCAAAAGCAAAGCATATTGTAAGAATTGCCAATAATATTCTGACTATTGCTTTCTTCGTTTTACTTGCTTATTACTCATGGAATTACATGACACAGCAGATTGCAAACAATCAACTGACGCCGGTTACGAGAGTTTCTGTTGCCTATCCCATATCGGCTGTTCCGATAGGCTCCGCATTAGTTATTGCACGGGTAATCTATCAGACCATTCAGGAAATTAAATTAGGTGTGAGGGAGGTGTAACAATGGATGTATTGCTTGTTGTAGTTATTACCATGACAATTACTTTTTCTATCGGCCTGCCAATTGCTTTGGCTATTGGATGGGCTGCACTCATTTGCTTTTTTTACGCAGACCTGCCGGTTGCTGCAATGGTACAAAGGATGTATTCATCAACGAACACTTTTACGCTGGCAGCGATTCCATTTTTTATGCTGGCAGGGGCGTTGATGGAAGTCGGTGGCCTTTCCTCACGTTTAGTGCGATTTGCCATGTCAATAGTTGGGACTCTTAACGGAGCCCTTGCTCATGTTCAGATTCTGGCTTCGTGCTTTTTTGCTGCGGTATCAGGTTCCGCTCCCGCTACTGCTGCAGCCATAGGCTCAGCATTGATTCCTGAAATGGAAAGGGAAGGATACCCAAGGGAGTTTTCCGCTGCAGTACAATCCGTGGCCGGTACTATAGGGACCATCATTCCTCCCAGTATCCCAATGGTAATATATGCAGTTGCCACCGGCTCATCCATAGGGAAGATTTTCCTTGCCGGTATCATACCCGGTATTGTATATGCGCTTTCATTGATGGTTGTTGTAGCTTATCAGTCAAAGAAGCACGGATATAAGAGTAACAGGGTCTTCTCATGGGAAGAAGTTTGGCTTTCCTTTAAGGATGCCATTTGGGCATTGCTGGTCCCCGCCATCATATTGGGCGGAATATACAGCGGTGTCTTTACACCTACTGAAGCAGGGGTAGTAGCTGCTGTTTACGGATTAATTGCAGGTACTTTTATTTATAAAGAGCTGAACTTTAAGAAAATTGTCAAGGTATTTGCAGATTCATCCATCAATACAGCTATGGTATTACTGATTATAGCTGCGTCTTCCGCATTTTCATGGCTGCTGTCAAGGACAGGTGCGGCAAGAGAATTAGGTTTATGGTTTACCGGTATAACGGATAACACCTACATTTTTATTGGATTAGCTCTTCTTTTGTTCTTTATTGCCGGAACTGCATTGGAAACGATTTCGGCTATTTTGATTCTGACACCGATTATCTTTCCCATTGCTCAACAATTGGGAATTGACCCGATTCATTTGGGCATCATCGTTACTATGACTCAGTCTCACGGTATGGCAACTCCGCCTTTAGGGGAGTGCATCAATATATCGGCAAGTATTGCCGGATGTTCCTTCGATGCAACGGTGAGCCGTATTTGGCCTTTCCTGCTTGCCGGTGCAATTGCTTGCGCACTGGTGGCATTTGTACCGCAATTAGCTATGTTCTTGCCTAATTTGCTATATAAATGATCCTTGGGCGGACTTCATAACTAAGTAGAAAAGTCCATGAAGAAATATTACACTTCATGATAAATACTTTGAAAAATTAACTGCAAAGTGATTGTATTCACTCCAATGCTCCTTTCTGATCCGATCATCATGTCTGTGACGCGATCGGCGGAAACATTGGAGTGAATGCATTAAGGAAAGGGTGATGATTGTGTTTCCCCGAATGATTAGGATCAAGCAGAATATGCCCTCGCAAGAGCTTGCAGATGTCCATGCCGGTGTATGCCAGGCCTTGGACAGTATAAAGGTTCGACAAATGAATCTGGAGGGAAAAGATATCGGTATCACGGCGGGAAGCCGCGGAATCAAAAACATTCCTTTAATATTAAAAACTGTTGCGGACTATATTAAGGCGGCAGGGGGTAATCCGATTCTCATTCCCTCAATGGGTACACACGGGGGAGGTGCCCTGGAAGGCCAGCGTGAGGTTCTGGCCAGCCTTGGCATAACTGAAGAATCCGTAGGAGCTCCGGCCAGGTGCTGTATTGATACGGTACTGCTTGGAGAAACCCCATCTGGAGTCCCGGTATACTGTAACAGCGAAGCCGTGAAAATGGACGGCCTGGTAGTGGTTAACAGGATAAAGGCCCATACGGATTTTAGCGGCGAAATAGAGAGCGGTATCTGTAAAATGTTTGCCATTGGTTTAGGCAGTGAAAAGGGTGCTTATACCACGCATTCCCATGCCATTATCAAAGGCTATGAGAAGGTCATCACTGAAGTGGCCGAGGTTATGATAAGCAAGCTGCCGGTGCTGTTTGCTGTGGGAATTCTGGAGAATTGGAAGAGCGAGACAGCGGAGATCGGAGCTTTTTTACCTGGCGAAATTGTGGAAAAAGAAAAACTTATGCTGGCTAAATATAAGGAATCTGCCATTAAGCTTCCCTTTACCTATTTGGATGTTCTGGCGGTCGGGGAGATAGGAAAGAACATCTCGGGTACCGGAATGGATACAAAGGTTATTGGACGTATCCGTATCAGGGGGCAAAAGGAACCGGACAAGCCCCAAATTGCAAGGATCGTTGTATTGGGGCTTACAGAGGAGTCCCACGGTAATGCAGTGGGCATAGGCCTGGCTGATATTACGACTCGGGAAGTTTTTGAATCGATAGATTTGCACAGGACAGGATTCAACTGTATATCTTCAATGGCACCCGAACAGGGCTTTATCCCTTGTGTAGCTGCTGATGACAGGGAGGCATTGGAATCAGCTTTAACTACGTTGGGAGCAGTGGAGTTTTCAAAAGTCAGGATGGTTTATATCAAAAATACATCCTCTCTTGAAGAAATGGCTGTCTCTGAAGCACTGATAGAAGAGGTGCAGTCCGACACCCGGCTGGATATCATAGGAGAATTGGAAGAACTGCAGTTTGACGCTTCAGGAAAGCTTCTGAATTTCAGGTGGTGATGTGATGGAGGTGCAAGCGCTTCAATTGAATTCCGGTGATAATGTGGCAACGCTGATGAATGATGCAGCTTCCGGTGATCTCATCACGGTGCTGGATATATCCGGTTCAGCCGTATCAACCTTTTCTGCTTTGGAGAGAATTCCCCGGGGGCACAAGGTTGCATTGACATTTATCGATATACAGTCCTCAATAAAAAAGTACGGGGAAAGAATCGGACGGTCAAAAACAGTGATCCGGCAGGGGCAATGGGTCCATATACATAACCTTGAAAGCTTAAGGGGGAGAGGTGACTTGCATGGTCAAATCAGTTCCGGAGATTAAAATGTATGTCAGAGCCGACGGATCTTTCGGCATCCGTAATCACTTGGCGGTGATTTCGACTGTGGCATGCGCCAACCATGTTGCAGAGTCTGTAGCCCGTCAGGTTCCGGGCAGTATTGTCTGTACACACCCTTACGGATGTGATCAGCTTGGTGCCGATGCAGAATTGACATTTCGTATTCTGGCTGCCGCCGGTTTTCATCCGAATGTAGGGGGAGTCGTTGTTGTAGGCTTAGGCTGTGAAGAAATCAGTGCTCAGGTATTGGCAGACAGGATCAGAGAAAGCAGGAAGCCGGTTTTTTCCCTGGAAATTCAAAAAACAGGCGGAACCAGCAGGGCTATTGCACAAGGTATAGAGTTTTGCAGGGAATTAAATGGAATAATGAATAAATATGACAAGAGGATCTCCATATCCCCCCGGCATCTGGTAGTGGGCCTGGAATGCGGTGGTTCCGATTATTCCTCGGGCATAGCCGCCAATCCCGCAGTGGGCATATGCAGCGACATGTTCGTTTCAATGGGGGCAAAGGTTGTCTTTGGAGAAACTACGGAATTATTGGGAGCTGAGCATATCTTGGTTCGACGGGCAAAGAATGAACAGGTCGGAGATTTTATAAAGGCAAAGGTCAATAGCGTTGAAAAGGCTGCCGAAAGAATGCATGTGGACATCAGGGGCGCCCAGCCGTCACCGGGAAATATCGACGGGGGCTTGAGCACCATTGAGGAAAAGTCTTTAGGCGGTATCTGCAAAACAGGTACCGGTTCCATTACGGATGCCATCGAATACGGGTATGCTGCAACAACACCGGGACTGACATTTATGGATACACCGGGCAATGATTTGGCCTGCACCTGCGGACTGGTATCCGGAGGAGCCCATTTAGTTCTTTTTACCACCGGGAGAGGCACTCCTATGGGATTTGCTTATGCTCCCGTAATTAAGATTACGGCCAATAAGGATATAGCGCAAAACATGGCGGAAAATATTGATTTAGACCTGTCACCGATCCTATCCGAGGGATTAAGCATAGAGGACGCAGGCAAAAAAATTTTTTCATACGCATTAAGGGTCGCAGAAGGTGAACTGGTGGCGGCGGAAAGACTGGGTCACAGAGAATTCGGTTTTCACCGCATCGGGCCCACATTGTAAATTAAACACTTGGGAGAGGGTTATATGTTACATAGTCAGAAAAGTCGTAAACTCAGCCCTGAAATAGATCCTCTATGGCTGGGCAGCGGCTGGGCAGCGGAAGATCTATCCAAGCCCCAGATTCTTTTAGAAAGCTCTTATGGTGACAGCCATCCGGGCAGCAGGCATTTAGCCCAGCTTGTTCATGAGGCTAAGATAAGTATTTATAAGCATGGCGGAAAACCGTCAGAATATACTGTGACGGACATTTGTGACGGAGTTGCCACGGGACATGACGGGATGAATTATTCCCTCTTATCCAGGGATATAATGTCAGCCATGATGGAAATACATGCCCGCTCAGTTCCTTTTGATGGGATAATTGCATTTTCTTCCTGCGATAAATCTGTGCCGGCTCATCTTATGACACTGGCTCGCTTAGAGGTTCCCGCCCTTCACTTTTGCGGCGGATCTATGGCCCCGGGGCCCGATTTTATATCTGCGGAAAAATGCTATGAAGCAGCGGATCTGGCAGCCCAAGGCATGATGAGCACAGCTGAACAAATGTATTATCAACAGAATGCTTGTCCAACATGCGGTGCCTGTCAGTATATGGGGACAGCCAGCACCATGCAGGTAATGTCTGAAGCACTGGGTATGTCCCTTCCGGGCAATGCATTAATGCCTGCAAATATGACGATGATTAATCAGATGAGCCAAAAAGCAGGCAGGCAGGTGATGAAGCTTATAGCGGCAGGCATTACACCTCAAAGAGTGCTTACACGGGAAGCTTTTGAAAATGCCATTATGGTGCACGCAGCGGTTGCAGGTTCTACCAATGCCCTTCTTCATCTTCCGGCAATTGCCGGACAGGCGGGTATATCCATAACTCCCTGGGACTTTGATCGCATTCATCAAAAAATACCCGTTCTGGCCGGAATAAAAACAGCCGGGCATTGGCCGACACAATTGTTCTGGTTTGCAGGAGGAGTTCCCGCCGTCATGAAGGCCTTAAAAGAGTTCCTCCACTTAGATGCAATGACAGTGACAGGAAAAACCGTTGGCGAGAACCTGGAGGATTTGGAGAATGAAGGCTATTTCAGGAGAACAGAAATGTACATGAAAAACTACGGATTAAAGAAGGAACAAGTAATTCAGAGCCTGGATGAACCTTATTATACCGGAGGCGGCTTGGCAGTACTTACGGGAAATATTGCACCGGAAGGGTCGGTAGTAAAACATTCGGCAGCAGTTCCGGAGATGCATTTTCATATAGGCCCCGCAAAACCCTTTGATAGTGAAGAGGATGCTATTCATGCCATATTAAATGGGAGTATTAATCCCGGTGATGTCATTATTATCCGTTATGAGGGGCCTAAAGGCGCGGGAATGCCGGAGATGCTTAAAACAACAGAAGCCATATACAACAGGCCGGAGTTGGTTTCAACCACAGCGCTAATCACGGACGGACGTTTTTCCGGCGCAACCAGAGGGCCGGCAATTGGCCATGTCTCACCGGAGGCTGCGGATGGGGGGCCTATCGCAATGGTTCATGAAGATGATTTAATTTGCATAGATATTAAGAAAAGGAAATTAGATATCATCGGTTGGAAGAGTCAGAAGAAAACCGAAGCTGAGGTTAAAACGGAATTGATGAAGCGTGCAGATGAATGGGCGCCCAGAACGATAAAGAACGCTGGAATTCTTGGATTGTATGGTAAAATGGCAGGACATACAAAAGAAGGAGCCTCAATGTTATAAAGGAGGTTCCTTATTATAAGCTGTTTGAATATCTTTTCTGTGCTTATTTACCTTAAGAGTAATGATTACACCCCTGCCGACTATGGCAAGCAGTACTATGAAACCGCCCAGCAGTGCAAATCGTCCCGGTTTTTCCCCCATCATAAGGAATACCCACACAGGATTCAGAATCGGTTCCAGAACAGGTATTAATACTGCTTCCAGGGCTGAAACATGTTTGGTCCCATATGCAAAAAACACATAAGGCAGCCCGATCTGGAACAAACCTATAATAACCAGCATAACCAGGTCTGACCGGTCCGGGGCAGAGCCCGGAAGAAAAGGAACCCCTATTGCGGCAGTAAGAAGGTTGCCCCAGAATACCAGCTCTATGGGTGATTGATCCTTTTGTTTTCTGAGCATCATCACAACGAAAGCAAAGGATACTCCGCTTAATATTGACAATATGTTTCCGATTATGTTTCCTGGTGTAAGGTCATCAAGGAAAAAGAGGAACATGCCTCCAACCGTCAAAAAAATAGCAACCCAATCCAGCCTGGAGGTAGGCTCATTGAGGAACCATGCCCCCAGAAGGGCTACATAAATAGGTGCCGTATACTGAAGCATAATCGCATTTGCGGCAGCTGTAAGCTTATTTCCCGCAATATACAATATCATGGTTGCTGCGAAGGCAACGGCAAAACCTAACTTATACATGTTGAATTTCAGACTGGGCTTCTTAATTATTGCAAGCATAAGCAGTGCTGCTACAAGGCTTCTGGAGCCGGCTACCGCCAGCGGATTCAAATCCAGGCCTTTAAGCAGCAGGCCACCCGTACTCCACAGCAGTGCTGCAATTATCATAAAAATGATAGATCTCGTTCTATCATTTTTTAATTTAGCTATTATATAGTTCATAATGGCATAGTCCCTTCTGTGTTTATATATAGATTCTAACAGAACTCAGGGGACAATTCAATGGAGCGCTTCAGGCACGGGACGTATTCATATTTTAAATACTATCATGCCGCATTATAGCGAAAAACAATTATTATATCTGAATCCGATGATATAAAATATAAATATGTTAACAGGCATTATAGGCAATTAAATACGCCATAGTGCCTCAATTATGTTAAGGGGGTAAAAAAATGGCAGATTACAGAGAGCTTTGGAGCAACCTGGGAATGGACCTCGAAAAACACGATTTGCTTTGTGAGGCACTGCCCCAATTATTCGGGGGAGTATACCTGATTCAGGAAAACAGGCCTGAAGGGATGAATTATTACAACTTTGTGGTTTCTGAGGTGCATGGGCTGAGGATAAAAGAGCTGGATGACCATAAAAAGGCCGGAGGAAAGGTAGTAGGAACCTTCTGTGTATTTGTACCCGACGAGCTGATACTTGCAGCAGGAGCCATAGGGGTCGGGCTTTGCGGAGGCTCGCAATTCTGGATTGAGGATGGCGAAAAAGTACTGCCCAGAAATCTTTGCCCACTGGTAAAGGCTATTGTAGGCGCAAAAATCAGCGGAACCTGTCCGTACTTCCAGTCCTGTGACTTGCTGACCGGTGAGACCACCTGCGACGGAAAGAAAAAGGCCTATGAAGTTCTTGGGGAATATGCACCGGTTTATGTTATGGATCTTCCGCAGATGAAGAGGGATAAGGACTATAAGAAATGGGAAGAGGAAATATATGAATATAAAGCAGTACTTGAAGGATTGACGGGAAACAAGATTACGGAAGAAAAGCTTGGGTCGGCCATTAAGCTGTGCAATACAAAGAGGGCTGCACTTCAGAGGCTGTATAATGCAAGAAAAGCTCTTAATGTTCCTATAAGCGGAAAAGATGCACTTCTTGTTTCACAGATAGCGTTCTATGACAATCCCGAAAGATTTATCGAAATGACCAATAAGCTGTGCGATGAGCTGGAAGACAGGATCAAAAAGGGAATAGGAGCAGCTTCGGAGAAGAGCCCGAGAATAATGATAACCGGTACTCCTATGGCAATACCAAACTGGAAAATGCATCACCTGATAGAAGAGAGCGGTGCAGTGGTTGTCTGTGAAGAAACCTGTACAGGGACAAGGTACTTTGAAAATGAGGTTGATGAAACTCAGACAACAATGGAAGGCATGATAAAGGCCCTGGCAGACAGGTATATGAATATAAACTGCGCATGCTTCACTCCCAACAAGGGAAGGGAAGAGGATATCGTAAGGCTGGCAAAGGAATATGGCGCAGACGGTGTTGTATATTGCAATCTGCAGTTCTGCCATACTTACAACATTGAATACAGGCAGGTGGAAAAGGCTCTTAAAGAAGCGGGAATACCGGTAATATTCATAGAGACAGACTACAGCAATGATGATACAGGCCAGCTTAAGACAAGGATAGAGGCATTCCTGGAGATGTTGAAATAATGGGAGAAGAAAGCTTCTACATATTATTTCCCAACGTGACCGAGGGCTTGAAGCTGGAGAAGCTTTTAAAAGAGAATGCCGTCAAATATACTATAGTGCCCACCCCGAGGGAATTGAGCAAGTCCTGCGGAATAAGCATAATGTATGAATTCCGGGATGACAGCTTAATTAAACGTATTGCAGAAGAGCACGGAATCAGAACGGAAGGCTTCAAAAGCCTGATCAGGAAGAAAGCTGACGTTAAGTTCATATGAAAAAGCGGCAGGAGAAGAGGAGCTGTCATGGTTAGTATAGGAATGGACATAGGCTCGGTATGTGCAAAAGCAGTTGCTTTTGATGAAAAAATAATAGGCAGGCTTATTATGTCCACAGGTTGGAACCCGAGACAAACGGCTGAAGAGCTGTATGAGAGACTGGTCTCAGAGAATGGAGTAAAAAAAGGTGAAATATCCTCCATTGTTGCTACCGGGTACGGCAGAGTGTCTGTCCCTTTTGCATCAAAAAAGGTTACCGAAATAACCTGTCATGCAAAGGGTGCAGCATATTTGGACCCTGATGCCCGCACGGTCATTGATGTAGGCGGGCAGGACAGCAAGGTCATATCAATAGATGAAAAGGGCAGCGTATTGGAGTTTATGATGAACGACAAATGCGCAGCCGGTACCGGAAGGTTCCTGCAGGTAATGGCCAATGTCCTTGAAACAGAAGTTGACCAATTGGATGCCCTGGCTTCCAATTCGGCACCAAGGGATATAAACAGCATGTGTGCTGTTTTTGCGGAAAGCGAGGTAATCAGCCTGCTTTCACAAGGCACATCAAAGGAAGCGGTTGCCTCCGGAATACTGCACTCAATATCCAACAAGATAATACATATGACAAGCAGGATAACCATAAGGGAAAAGGTGCTCTTTACGGGGGGAGTTGCCTCTAACAATATGATAAGGGAGATCATATCAAAAAAGCTGAAGTGTCATGTTTTGACCCATAAGGATTCGCAATATGCGGGGGCAATAGGTGCTGCAATAATAGGGTATAACAGATGATTGAATATAGTTTTGAGAACGTGGAGTATTCCACGTTCTTTTTTTAGGTCAGGGGTGCCCGGTCTCCTATAATATCTGAAGTCTCGTATCTTGTGCCTATATGATGTATAATATATACATATTATCGGAAAAGTTACCAGAAAAGGCGGGGATTCCTAATGAGCCTGAGAATCATATACGGACGGGCAGGAAGCGGCAAAAGCACATACTGTCTCAACGAAATAAAAGAAAGCCTGAATCAGGGGAACAATATAAGGCATATCATAATTGTTCCCGAGCAGTTCTCCCTCCAGGCGGAGAGAAGGCTCATAAAGGCTGTGGGGGCAAGCGGAATCAACGGAGCGGAAGTGTTAAGCTTCGGGCGGCTTTCCCACAGAGTGCTGGGAGAAGTGGGGGGCCTGGTGAGAAAGCATATAAACCCCGCAGGGAAAAGCATACTGATATATGCGATTATGGAAAAAGTGCGGGACGATTTGCGGGTGTTTGCCAAGGCTGCCGGGAAGCAGGGCTTTGTAAACACTTTGTGCGGTACGATAAGTGAATTAAAAAGATATAACATAGCGCCCTCGGCACTCAGCAGTATGGAAACAGCTTCCCTCAGCCCGCAGCTTGCGGATAAGCTTCACGATATAGGGCTTATATATGGGGAGTTTGAGAAAAGGCTTCATGATAAATATATCGATTCTGACGACGACCTTGATATATTGGCGGAAAAGCTTGAACTATACAAGCCTTTCGAGGCTTCGGAAATATGGCTGGATGAGTTCTCCGGCTTCACTCCTCAGGAATACGGAGTAATTGCAAAGCTTATGTCAAAGGCTGTCAGAGTAAATGTCTTACTGTGCACCGACTGTCTTTCGGAGGATTATGCACCGGAGGATACAGACCCCTTCCTTCCGGCAAGGGCTGCCGCAGCAAAGCTCATAAGGCTGGCAAAGGACTCCTGCATAATGGTGGACACACCTGTTGCTCTTAGGAATAGTGGTTCTAAATATAATAAGGAGCTGGCATTTCTTGAATCCAACTTTTATTCATACCTTCACGGGAAGTATAAGGAAAGCACTGAGCATCTGAAGCTGTATGAAGCTCCGGGAATATTTGCTGAAGTGGAGAGTGCAGCCAGGGACATTTTAAAAAAGTGCAGGGAAGAGGGGTTTCGTTACAGGGATATTGCAGTAATAACCGGAGACCTGCCGCAATATGAAAAAGTAATAAGAGTGGTATTCAGAGAGCATGGAATACCCTGCTTTATAGACAGGAAAAAGGATATTACGGGGCATCCTTTGATACTTCTTGTACTTTCAGCCTTGGAAATCTTTATCGTCAATTGGTCCTATGAAGCAGTTTTCCGATACCTGAAAACAGGCCTCACAGGTATTGACAGGAGAGAACTGGACATATTGGAGAACTATGTGCTGGCAAACTATGTCCCGGGGAGCATCTGGATGAAGGATGAGGATTGGGAAGGCCTGAGGGTCAATGAAGCAAGAAGGCGTGCGGTTGCGCCCCTATTAAGATTATACGGGAGAATTAAAGGCAAAAATACAGTTAAAGAAATATGTACGGCTCTTTTTGATTTCCTGTGTGAACTGGAAGTGCCTGAAAAACTTGAAATGCTGGTAGAGCATTTTACCCAAAGAGGAGAATTGGACCGGGCTGATGAGTACAGCCAGGTGTGGAACATTCTGTTGGAGCTTTTGGACCAGGTAGTCGAAGCAATAGGGGATGAAGCAGTCAAGGCAGAGACCTTCCTTACGATTCTCTCGGTAGGCTTCGGAGAATACAATATCGGCTTGATACCTCCGGCTCTTGAACAGGTGCTTGTGGGAAGCCTTGAAAGATCCAAAAGCCATGATGTAAAAGCCATATATGTCCTTGGTGCCAATGAAGGCATATTTCCCATCCCCTTTAAACAGGAAGGGATTTTATCCGACAGGGACAGAGAGATTCTGAGGAACATGGGAATGGAATTGGCCCCTGATACCCGGGGAAGGACTTTTGAGCAGCAGCACCTCATATATACTGCATTGACAGCCCCTTCGGATTATCTGAGGCTGAGCTGGTGTGCGGCCGACAGGGAAGGCAGGGCTCAGAGGCCTTCTGTAATAATAGGCAGGCTTAGAAGGATGTTTCCGGAAATCAGCTTCGAAAGCGGAATCCTTAGGGGAATTCCGGGGTATGGCGCTGATACTAATGTGTCCGCACCGGTGCCTACCTTCAATGAGCTGGTGTCTGCAATGAGACAGAGGTTTGAAGGCAGGTATGCGGATCCCCTGTGGAAGGGCGTAGCTGAATGGTATAAGAAAGAGGAAGAATGGAAGGAAAAATACTTCCGGATTGCTGAAGGCCTGAGCTATACCAATCAAGCCGGATTTATCAAGCAGGAGCGTATCAGGAAGATATACGGCAAAACTATACATACCAGCGTATCAAGACTTGAAAGATATTTTTCCTGCCCCTTTTCATATTATGTGGAATACGGGCTTAAGGCAAAGGAAAGGCCTGTAATGAAAATGAACGCCCCTGATATGGGCTCTTTTATGCACAGGGTAATTGATATATTCTCAAGGAAGGTAAGTGAAAGCGGCATGGGCTGGCGGCATCTTGAAAGGGAATGGTGCGCCGGGCAGGTTTCACTTATTGTGGATGAGCTTGTACAGGATGCAGCCGGGAAGGTTTTTTTAAGCACCAGCAGGTATAAATACCTGGCAGCCAGGCTGAAAAGAGTGCTGACAAGGGCGGTTTGGCTGATAGCGGAGCATATAAAGAGAAGTGCCTTTGAACCTGTGGGCTATGAAATCGGTTTTGGAGAAGGGGAGAAATTTCCGGCCATAGTATTGGAACTGCCCTCCGGCGAAAAAATGAGCCTGTCGGGCAGGATTGACAGGTTAGACTGCATGGAAACAGAAGAAGGAAAGTATTTCAGGATAGTGGACTATAAGTCAGGAAGCAGGCATTTCAAGCTTGAGGATGTATATTACGGGCTTCAGCTTCAGCTGATAACCTACCTGGATGCAGTGGGGGGAAGCCTTGAGGAAGAACCGGACAAACCTGTGCTTCCTGCAGGGGTACTATATTTCAGGCTGGATGACCCTATTATTCAGGGCAGCAGGGAGGCATCGGAAGAGGAAATAGAGAAGGCAATAATGAAGGAGCTTAGAATGAAGGGGCTGCTTCTTGCAGATGTAAAAGTAATAAAAGAAATGGACACAGGTATAGATGGAGATTCATTGATAATACCTGCAAGGATTAACAAGGGAGATGCTTTGGGAAGATCTTCCGCAGCTACGGCTGAGCAGTTTGAAATAATAAAGAGGCATGTAAGGAAGCTGCTTCTGAGCCTTGGAGAGGAAATACTCAAAGGGAATATTTCCATAAGCCCCTATAGAAGAAAGAAAATGACTGCTTGCGCATATTGCAGCTACATGCCCGTATGTCAGTTTGATATGAGTATTTCCGGGAACAATTACAGAAACCTTTGGGAAAAGAAGGACGAAGAGATATGGGAGCTTATGTCAGGCAAGACTCTAGAAGGTGGTGAGGCAAATGGGCTGGACTGAAGAGCAGGTAAGGGCGATTTCGGAGGACCGATGCAATTTACTGGTGTCTGCTGCAGCCGGAGCCGGAAAGACAGCTGTGCTGGTTGAAAGAATAATCAGGAAGATTACCAATGCGGAAAATCCCGTGGACATTGACAGATTGTTGGTTGTCACTTTTACCAATGCCGCCGCTGCTGAAATGAGAGAGAGAATCGGGGCTGCCTTGAGCAGGGTATTGGAGGAAGCAGAGGTAGATGGAGACCTGAAGGTTAAGAAGAATCTTCAAAGACAGCTGACTCTTTTGGGGAAATCCAACATTACCACTATACATTCCTTCTGTCTTGATGTGATAAGAAATAACTTTCATACAATAGATCTGGACCCGGCATTCAGGATAGCGGATGATACCGAAGCATTGCTGCTCCAGCTGGAAGCCTTGGAGGAGCTTATCGAATCAAAATATGAGCCCGAGAACTGCACGGAGGATTTTTTGAGCCTGGTGGAATGCTACGGAGGAAGTAAAGACGACAACAAGCTGATGGATCTTATACTGACCATATATGATTTTGTGCAGAGCCATCCATGGCCTGATATATGGCTTACGGATGCGATAGAAGCTTTTAATGCAGCTGAGGGTATGGACTTCGGGGATACCAAATGGGCGGAAGTCCTGATGAAAAGTATCTCAATGGAGCTGTCCGGCCTTCAATGTTTATTGGAAGATACAATAAAAACAGCCGAGAGAGAGGAAGGGCTGTCCCCTTATATAAATACCCTGCAGGAGGACGTTTTGAGGATAAAGGCAATGCAGTCGGCTTGTGAGGGGAAAGGAGGCTGGGATGCCCTTTACAGGGAGTTTGATAATCTCGAGTTTTCGCGCTTGCCGAAATGCGGAAAAGAAGCAGACCCTATTATAAAAGAGGAGGTCAAAGGCGCCAGGGATGATGTCAAAGGCCGGCTTAACAGGATAAAAAAAGACCTTATAAGCGGAAGCTCGGAAGAACTGACCTCTGATTTAAGGCGGCTTTATCCCGTTATGAACAGTCTTGGAAGCCTTGTGTCAGAGTTTTCCGACAAGTATCAGGATAAGAAAAAGCAGAAAAATGTAATAGATTTTAATGACTTGGAGCATTACTGCCTTAAAGTGCTGACAAACCGTACCGAAGGCGAGGTTTTGCCAACTCAGGCAGCTCTTGGGCTGAGGGAACTTTTTGAAGAAATATATATTGACGAATACCAGGACAGCAATCTGACTCAGGAGGTAATACTGGGCATGGTTTCCCGGGAGGAGACGGGAGAGCCCAATATATTCATGGTAGGTGACGTAAAACAGAGCATCTATAGATTCAGACAGGCAAAACCGGAGTTATTTATTAAAAAACTCAGAACTTATTCCGGGGATTCGCAGTCTAAGTATAGGAAGATACTGTTGAATAAGAACTTCAGAAGCAGGGAGGACATTATTAGGGCAGTGAATTTTATATTCAGCCGGATAATGTCTGAAAGCCTGGGAGAAATCGAATATACCGAGGATGAAAAGCTTAATGCGGGAGCGGTGTATAAGGTGCCGGAATCACCCGGCAGCAGTGTCGGAGGCCCCGTGGAGCTCCATATCATAGACAGCAGTGAAATCGGCACTGAAGAAACGGATACGTCGGAAGAAGATTTTGATGACTATGAAGAATCAGCTCTGATGTTGAATTCCATGCAGTGTGAAGCAAGAGTAGCGGCTAATAGGATAAAGGAGCTTACAGCGGACGGAAGCTTCATGGTAATCGATAAAAACACGGGAGAATACAGGCCGGTACAGTTTAAAGACATTGTAATACTGATGCGTACAACAAAGAATTGGGCTGATGTCTTTGCAGAAGAATTGAGTATTCAGGGAATACCCGTATTTACAGATGCGGGCACAGGATATTTCAGGACTGTCGAAATATCAACCGTATTATCACTGCTGCAGATAATTGATAACCCTCTTCAGGATATTCCGTTGCTGGCAGTCTTAAGGTCACCAATCTGCGGGTTTGATCCGGAGGAGCTAATTGATATTCGGCTCTTTGACAAGGAGACGGATTTCTTTGAAGCCATGGTAAAAGCTGCTTCATCAGAAGGAGAGCTTGGACGTAAAGCAGCGGGATTTTTAGAAAAATTAGAGGATTGGAGGGAAAAATCCCTTTATCTCTCCACCGATGAATTGATATGGCATTTATATAATGATACGGGATATTACAGCTTTGTCGGAGCGATGCCGGGAGGGGCCGCCCGACAGGCCAACCTCAGGATGCTTTTTGACAAGGCAAGGCAATATGAAGAGTCAAGCTTCAAAGGGCTTTTCAATTTTATTAACTTCATAAACAAGCTGAAGGGAAACCAGGGGGATTTGGGAAGTGCAAAGGTTCTTGGAGAAAAGGACGACGTGGTAAGAATTATGAGCATACATAAAAGCAAGGGCCTGGAGTTTCCCGTAGTGTTTTTATGCGGCGCAGGGAAGGGCTTCAATCTTACTGACACCGCAAAGAGCATACTGCTGCATCACGAACTGGGTATAGGCCCCGATTTTATTGACCACAAAAGGAGGATATGGTATCCTTCAATATTCAAGCAGGCTTTGAAATATAAGATAAAGCTGGAGAGCCTCTCGGAGGAAATGAGGATATTGTATGTAGCCTTTACCAGGGCGAAGGAAAAGCTTATAATAACCGGTGCCGTGAAAGATATCGCTAAAAGTACCAGCCGCTGGAAAAGCAGCAGCGGTGCAAGTACACAAAAAGTACCTGAGTTTGATGTATTAAGGGGCAGGAGCTTTTTAGACTGGATTTGTACGGCTCTTATGAGGGATAACGAAGGGAAACCTTCTGAAAAGCTTGAAGGTGTTGAGGGATGGGATATAAGGTTCTGGAACAGGGAAGAGGTTTTAAGGGGAGCAGTTGCTGAAGAGCATGGCAAGGAAGAGCTTATAGATGAAGCGGCGCTTTCTTCCGCCGAAGCCAATATGCAGGATGAAATAATTAAAAGACTGGAGTGGAAATATCCATATTCGGCTTATGAGAAACTGCCGGTGAAGGTCACCGTTACAGAGCTTAAGAGATACTTTGATACTGAGGCGGCCGACGAGTTTCGTATCCAGGCTGCCCCCGGAATAAGAAAGAGGCCACGGTTCCTGGAGGAAACATCAGGAATGACTGCTGCGGAGAGAGGTTCTCTAATGCATTTTGTTCTGCAGCATATGGATTTTGGCGGAGAAGTATCCGAGGCCGGTATAAAAAGGCAGCTTGAAGACATGATCAGGATGGAGCTTCTGACGGAGGTTCAGGCCCGGAATGTGAACATTGACGGAATAGTCGGATTTCTGAATTCCGACCTGGGCAGAAGGATGACAGAAGCCGGCAGGCTCTACAGGGAAATGCCCTTTACAATGGAAGTGGAATGCAGTGAGGTATTCGGAAGTAAAGCAGGCTGCGGCCATGAAGGTGAGACTGTTGTACTCCAGGGAATAATTGACTGCTGGTTTGAAGAAGAGGGAAAGCTGGTGCTGGTTGATTACAAGACTGATTATGTACCCGAAGGAGAGCTAAGCAGGATAAAAGAAAAATACAGGACACAGATAGAATACTATGCACGGGCTCTGAGCCAAATAACCGGCAAAGAGGTATCAGGGAAATACATATACCTTTTTTGGAATGGAAAAATATTGGAGTATTAGCTTTTTACCAATATATGTGCCGTGAAGGGCCTGTCCGGATATTGTATAATTGTACAGAGACACTTTTGGGACGTATGCATGCGTTCTTCTGTTGAGGTGTGCCATGTTTTATAAATCCATAAATGAAAGAGTAATGGGCATAAAACTTAATAGAGATGAAAGGGATGCT
>JAKJBT010000031.1 GCA_022706865.1 Bacillota bacterium | reverse complement strand
ACAGGTGTCCAGAGGGTGCAGGGGTCCCCATGTCAATAGGATCGTGGAATAAATGCGATCAAATTTACAAATACATTTACAAAAAATTTGTATGAAGATAAGTTGCCAACATTTACTTGACAGTAACATGAATCTCACTGGGTTTGCCATAAAAAATCTTCTATGATATAATAATTGCATTACATATAGCATCTATCCTTGTGGAGGTATAAGATGAGCGAAAAAGAGACAAACACTCCCAAGAAGAATAAAAAGAAAAAAAGAACCTTCTCTGTTGGCAGGTTCTTAAGATTTATCGTACTTCTTCTTCTCTTTATAATTCTTGTGAGCGGCAGCGTTGCGCTGGGTACTGCATATTCCTGGATAAAAGCCGCAAGGCCGCTTAATGTGGATGAATTGTTTGACTTGAATCAGACTACATATATCGTGGATAAGAATGATAAGGTTATTGACACGCTGCATGCAAATGAGAACCGTACCATGGTTACTATAGATCAGATACCCCAGAATCTGCGAAATGCCTTTATAGCTATTGAAGATAAAAGATTTATGGATCATAAAGGCATTGATATATATCGTATTTTTGGCGCCTTAAAAGCCGACCTTCAGAAAATGGACCTGTCTCAAGGTGCCAGCACTATCACGCAGCAGCTTATCAAGAATGTATACCTTAATCCCGAAAAAAAATGGAAGAGAAAAGTAGTTGAAATGTATTATGCCCTTCAGCTGGAAAGAAGGTTTACCAAGGATCAGATATTGGAAGCGTACCTTAATACCGCACCACTGGGGCATAATGTTTCGGGAGTTAAGGCTGCGGCTTTGTACTATTTCGGAAAGGAACCGGACCAGCTGACTCTGGCAGAGTGTGCAACTATAGCAGGTATAACTCAATATCCTTCCTTGTACTCACCTTATTTGAACTATGAAAAATCCATGGGCAAAAAAGAAATTGTGCTTAGGGAAATGCTTGCTCAAGGCCTTATTTCTCAAGAAGAGTATGATGAGGCAATGAAGCAGGAAATAAAACTGTCAAAGATACAAAAAGAAGTCGAGACCACATACTTTGCGGACATGATTATCAGTGATGTTACGGAAACACTGCAGAAAGAGCTTGGGCTCAGCAAGGAAGAAGCTGAAATAAAGCTTTTTAACGGCGGGCTTAGAATAATAGCCACTATTGACACGGATATACAGGGAATAGTTGAAGAAACTTTTAAAGATACCAAGCTTTTCCCTGAGAGTGAGGAAGATGCTAACGGTATTCTTCAGCCTGAGGCAGCCGTAATTGTAATTGAAAACGGAACCGGCGAAATAAAGGCTGTAATGGGCGGCAGAAGCGAAAAGGTTAGAAGAGGGCTTAATAGGGCTACTCAATCATTACGCCAGCCGGGTTCTACCATTAAGCCCCTTGCTGTTTATACACCGGCTCTGGACAACGGTTATACTGCCGGAACTGTTATAGACGACGCTCCTGTTACTTTTGGAAACTTCAAACCCCGCAACTACAGCAATAATTTTAAAGGCCTTGTTACTGCAAGAGAAGCCTTGCAGCAGTCAACAAATGTGGTTGCAGTTAAAATATTGCAGGATGTTGGAATACAGCGTTCCATGGAATACCTGAAAAAATTCGGAATTACAACTTTAGTCACAAGAGAGGATAACGGCGTCACAAATGACGAAAGCCTTTCCCCTCTTGCTCTCGGCGGAGTTACCAACGGGGTAAAACCAATAGAAATGGCCGCTGCTTTCAGTGTTTTTCCCAATAAGGGCATTTATATAAAACCCATCTCCTTTACAAAGATTCTTGACAAGGATGGAAAGGTGATTTTTGAAAACAAACCGATGAAAGAAAAAGTAATAAGCGAGCAGGTTTCCTATCTCATGGTAGATCTAATGAGGGGTGTTGTAAGAGGCGGTACCGGCGGCAATGCGGCATTGTCCAAGATGCCTGTTGCCGGTAAGACAGGTACTACTACGAAAAACGTAGATGCATGGTTTACAGGCTACAGCCCGTATTATACGGCCTCTGTATGGATAGGGCATGATGAGCCCAAGCCTATGAACTTCACCGGAGGCAGTTATCCGGCAAAGCTTTGGAAGGCTGTTATGGAAGAGATCCATAAGAACCTTGAGGTCAAAAATTTCGAGCAGCCCGGGGGATTTGTGTCTGTAAACATCTGTACTGTGTCGGGGAAAAGGCCCTCTGAGCTGTGCGCCCTTGACCCAAGAGGCACCAGGGTAAGATCCGAGCTGTTTATTAAAGGCACCGAACCGGATGCAGAAAGCATTTGTGATGTTCATGTAATCAGAGATGTTTGTGCGGATTCGAAAAAACTCGCAACGGAATTCTGTCCGGCACCAAGTGTACAGTCCCAGGTATTCATCCAAAGAATAGAGCCTTTTATACCGGAACCGGATCAGAAACAGCTTCCGGCAGATTTGATATATGAGGCACCAACAGAGCCCTGCGATATTCATACCGAGCCGGTTATTGAGGAGGATCCGCTGGAGGGAGAGTTAGACATTGAGGGTGAAGAATATTAATAGTTTGATGAACGATAGGAGCAGCTAGTGCGTATGCACACTGCTCCTTTTAATTATTTCTTTCATTGCCTTTGTAATTATTGGCGCACCTTTGTCGCAGCAGTCCTTTCCGTCCATCTTGCCCGGATCGCCGATACCTGCAACCACGGGAACATCAATAGACTCAAGTATATCAACCGTATCCCCGTTTATCTTCCCCCCTGCCGTTATGTTTCCATTCTTGTCCACTGTTTTTTCCACAATGTTTCCATCCTTGGTCACCGAAAAATCAATACTGACTCCTTTTACTCCTTCAGTATTGGACGCCACCGCAATCACTCCCAGTATTTCGATGTCGGGGCTCCTTGCTATTTCCAGGATAGCTTTTTCCCCTTTACCCGTTCCGGTATGCCCCCTATCATCAACCATAACAACTACCGGATCATATGGCGTCTGCTTAACCATTTCTATTATTTTTTGACCGCTCAATGGCGTCGGATTGCCCGCTGACTTTGAAATGCATCTTCCTCCTATCCTCGATGCGGCCGTCTCCACTGCTTTTCTTGCTATTCCATCACCGTCGGTAACCAGTATAACTCTTTTCCTGGGACAATTTTGGGGTGCTGCTGCATTATCTGTTTCATTCATATGCCTGTCTCCTATTATTTTGATTTTGGATTAAAAAGCAATGCCATTATATATCCGAAAAAAACAGCTCCCGCTATACCTCCTGCAGTAGCCTTCAGACCTCCTGTAAAGGCGCCCAGCAACCCTGCCTCCCTTACCTCCTTCATTGCACCCTTTGCCAGAGAATACCCAAACCCTGTCAGCGGTGTTGTTGCACCTGCTCCTCCAAAATCCACTATTGTCTGATATATTCCTATCCCTTGAAGGATTGTACCTGCAGTAACAAAAGCAACAAGCACTCTTGCAGGTGTCAGTTTAGTAAGATCCATCAATAGTTGTCCGATGACGCAAATCGCCCCTCCAACCAAAAATGCCTTCAAATAATCCATCAAACACCAACTCCTATTGCATTTTCTATGGCAACTGCATGAGCTATACACGGGATTGATTCCCCTTGCCAGGTGGTGGTTGGCGAAAGCAATGCTCCGGTTGCAATTAAAAGCACTTTATTAATATTACCCCTCTTCATTTCTTTTGCAATATAGCCGTTCAATACTACGGCAGCACATCCGCAGCCGCTTCCTCCCGCATGAGTATCCTGCTTTTCGCTGTCAAAAATCATGGAGCCGCAATCATTATAAACCTTAGTGATATCAAAACCTTCCTTCGGCATCATATCCAGTATTATGGCCTTTCCTACCTTTCCCAAGTCTCCTGTTATTATCAGGTCATAGTACTCAGGCTTCCTGCCCGTTTCATTCAGATGGGCTGTAATCGTATCAACAGCAGCCGGAGCCATTGCTGCACCCATATTGTTTGCATCTTTTATTCCAAAGTCAAGAACTTTTCCTATGGTAGCATGAGTAATATACGGCCCGGTGCCTGCCTCCGCAACTACCGCCGCCCCCGCTCCCGTTACCGTCCATTGCGCAAAAGGAGATCTTTGGACTCCCTGCTCCAGGGGAAACCTGTACTGCCTTTCGGCACTGCAGAAATGGCTTGACGTAGCACATACTACCGCTTCTGCAAAACCCCCGTCAATCATCAGTGCACCCATACATAAAGATTCAGCCATAGTAGAGCATGCTCCGTAAAGCCCTATGTACGGAATCTGCAATTCCCTTGCCGCAAAGCTGGAGGATATTATTTGGTTGAGCAAATCACCGGCAAACATAAAATCAATATTTGTATTGCTCCTTCCGGAGGCTTTAACAGCGCTTTTTACTGCTTCTTTGAGCATCTTGCTCTCAGCCTTTTCCCAACTATCCTCTCCAAAATAATCATCCGTTAATATTAGGTCAAAGTACTGTGAAAGAGGGCCCTCCCCCTCCTTAGGCCCTGCTATTGCGGCATTGGATATCACAGAAGGGGGTGAAGAAAACTTCAATGTCTGTTTTCCCAGCCTTTTTCCTGCCATCCTATCACTTCCAAGTAAAAATTTTTTTCTCATTTCCCGAGTAAATAACGAATGATACCTATCAATATTGAAGCTGAAATACCATAAACCAATACCGGTCCTGCCAGTATGAACATTTTGGCCCCTACTCCGAAGACAAAACCCTCTCTTTTGAATTCCATAGCCGGAGATACCATTGAATTGGCAAAGCCTGTTATAGGCACTATGCTTCCTGCACCCGCAAATTTGCCTATGCGGTCATATATGCCGATTCCTGTTAAAAAGGCTCCTAAAAACACCATTGATGCAGCTGTGATCGATGAAACTGCTTCCTGGTTATATCCATAGCTTTTGGCTGTATTTGAAATGAACTGTGCCACATCACATATTAAGCCGCCCACAATAAACGCTGCAATGCAATTCTTCAAGTACGCCGGCTTGGGCAGTTTGTCTTTTATGTACTTCTCATATTGCTTTGAACTCATTTTCGTTTTCAATGCATCCATGCCTCCTGTTGTAATTGGCTACTGCTTGTGTTCGAATACCCTTGCACTATTCTTTATTATTTTTCCTCCCACATCGCTCCTAATTTCCTTATCAGTCTCGCTTTCAAAGCTCAGAATGTTTTTCAGCTGCTTGAACCTTCTATTCTTGTACATAATATCCTCTCCCCGGCTCTCCAAATACGAGAGTCGCCCTTTCACAGTTTTCCTTAAGCAGTTTTCCGGCATAATAATCCCAGGAAAAATAACCTATGGCTATTATCACGGACAATACAAGGAAGAGCTTGAAAACCTTCATTGCGCAACACTCCATTATCCTTTATGCAATTATTATTGGCTATTAAGGCAAATTAATACGAAAAATTAATAAAAAAAGCCACGCAGTAAATTACGTGACTGAGGAAGAATGTGACATATTTGAAGTTTATAATCATACTCCAGAGCACTAGCCTTGTATATTAGCGAGCACTTATTGGCTTTGGGCAACAGAATCGAGAGAAGATGTGCAGTAAAATCCGTGGGATTTACGTGAGGTAAATCCAGCACATACCTACAGGACGTAGGGTTTATGTGCGTCAGGATTTTACAAGTATCAAGCTCTGATTCTGTCCAAAGCTAATACCGTGCGAGTCGGGATACAAGGCTAGTGCTCTGGGTATATGACTGCAAACTTATAATTGCGTCACATTCTTCACATATTCTGCCTGAGCTTGCTGATTATCTTCTTTTCAACCCTCGACACCTGAACCTGTGACATCCCCAGCATCTGGGCAACCTGACACTGGGTCATGTCCTTGAAATATCGCAGCATTATGATCTGGCGCTCCTTGGGTTCCAATGCAGACAGCACCTCTTTTAATGCCAGTCTGTCTATTACATCGATTTCTTCCCCTTCATTAAAGTTGATTCTATCAATAAGAAGTATTGGCGAACCATCATCCTGATGTATAGTTTCATAGAGATACTCCGTACTCTGTACCGATTCCAGCGCTACTACCAGATCTTCCTTTGAAATCTCAAGAACAGATGCAATTTCAGATATTGTCGGTTCTCTTCCATAATCCTTTTCCAGCGCTTCCTTTGCAATATGAGCCTTGTTCGCTATTTCTTTAAGATTCCTGCTGACCTTTATTATTCCATCATCCCTGAGAAACCTTTTAATTTCACCAATTATCATAGGTATTGCATAAGTCGAGAACTTTACGTTATAGCTCATATCAAATTTCTTGATGGCCTTCAACAGGCCGATGCTCCCTATCTGGATAAGATCGTCATATTCACAGCCTCTGTTCAAATACCTCTTGACAACGCTTCTTACCAAACCGATATTATTCTCAACCAGGAAGTTTTCTGCCTCTGAGTCTCCTCTTTGTGCCCGGGATATAAGTTCCAAAAACTCATCCTGAGTAAGCTCAACCCGTTCCATAGCAATACCTCATCTGACTGTCGTTATTTGTTTGGTCATACGTATGGTCGTTCCTTTCCAAGGAAGTGATTCAATTTCCACTTTATCCATAAAGGTTTCCATGACAGTGAAACCCATTCCTGATCTTTCAAGCTCCGGCTTTGATGTATACAGCGGCTGCCTGGCAAGCTCAATATCTGCTATACCGACTCCGGAATCCTTTACCTCTATCTCTACGGTATCACCATATATCCTTGTAACAATAACCACATTACCCATTTCGCATGAATACCCATGTATAATGGCATTTGTAACCGCTTCGGACACCGCAGTCTTTATCTCTGCCAGTTCTTCTATTGTCGGATCCAGTTGTGCCACAAATGCTGCAACCACAGACCTTGCGAAGCTCTCATTCTGTGATTTGCTTGGGAATTCAAGTTTCATTTCGTTATCTGCTTTCATTGTGTTATCACTCCTTTATACTTGCAATGGCTTGCTTCTTGCTGGAATATATCTTGATAATCTTCTGCAGCCCGCATATCTCGCACAATCTCATTATTTGAGGCTTTACATTTATCATACCTGCCTTACCCCCACCATTTGCAATAAGCTTATACCGTCCTATCAGCACACCTATTCCCGAACTGTCCATAAAACCTACCTGTTCCATATCGAAAAGAATTGATCTTGGGTTCTTTGAAGCAATCTCCTTATCTATTTTGGACCTTATCTCTTCACAAGAATGGTGATCAATATCTCCATTGATGCGGACAATCAGCAGCCTGTCCTCATAACTAAAATCTATGCTCATTCATGTCCCTCCAATTCAAATTCGTCTATATTTATATTCCATACATTACAGCTTTTTCCTTCAATGAAATATGTATAGTTTTGTCACACCGTCAAAAATTAAATGCTCGGTTTTTGTAGTAATACATAAAAATACGCAGAAATTTTCGTGTTTATATATATCTAGTAAAATTAGCATTTTGTGCTATACTAATAGTTGTAAATGCAGATGAAACCAATAGCTAATAATAATTTTACCGGTTTTAGGAGTAAAAGTATGAATGTACTGATTTTTTCCGTTTCTATCGGCAATGGTCACGACCAGGTCGCCCATACACTGAGAAATGAGTTTATACGCCAGGATAACTCCTCAAGAGTAAAGATTATCAATACAATAAATTATATAAGCCCATTATTGGATAAAGTCATTCTTGACGGTTACCTGAATATATTGAAGTTTTATCCGAAAGCCTGGGGGAAGATTTACGAAAAAACCAACCGGCTTGACCCGATTATAGACATAAATGATATTGCCAACAAATTAATGACCAGTAAGCTCAGGAAAACCGCGATAAACTTTAATCCGGACGTTATTATATGCACCCACAGCTTTCCTGCTGCTATAATTTCAAGCCTTAAACAGAAAAAGAGAATTGGGTGTCCCCTTGTAACTGTAGTCACAGACTTCAATATACATTCCTCTTATATTAACGATAATACCGACTACTATGTAATAGCCCATGAATACCTGACTTATATTATGAAGGGTTTTGGCGTACAAAAGGAAAAGGTGCTTCCCTTTGGAATCCCAATCAGAAAGGAGTTCTGCGAATCCTATAATAGGGAAGAACTGCTTGCAAAGCTGGGATTTGAAGATAAGAAAACCATACTTGTAATGGGCGGCGGTCTTGGGCTGGGAGGCATAAACAATATAGTAAAAGCCATTGACAGCGATATGGAAGATATTCAGATTATTGCAGTTGCAGGCAGGAATAACAGGCTTGAAGCAAAGCTCAAGAATCTGTCTACAAAAAACAAGTTGGTGGTGTACGGATTCATAAACAACATGCATGAGCTTATGGAGCTGTCTGATTGCATAATAAGCAAGCCCGGAGGCGTATCTGTATCAGAGATTTTAAGCAGGGAAAAACCCCTTGTAATATTCTCTCCTCTTCCCGGGCAAGAGCATGAAAATGTTGAGTTTCTTCTGAACTCAGGCGCTGCAGTTACTACCTCAGATGCCAGAAAGATACCTGCTCTTATTAATCAGATATTTGATTCAGAGATCAGGATGAAATGCTTCAAAGAGCTGGCAGGATTATTGAAAAAGCCGTATTCAGCTTATAATATCGTTCACTACCTTACAGTAAGGTACGGTTTGGACAGCAAAACTTATTAAAGAATACTATTAAAATATAGATTGGAGGAAACTAAAATGGATTTATGGATTAAGGAAATGCAGAATGAAAATGCCGCAATGACATACAAGGTGAAAGAAACCCTGCATACAGAAAAGACAAAGTATCAGGAGCTTGCCATACTGGATACCTATGAATTCGGAAGAATGCTTGTACTGGATGGAATTGTCCAGACAACCATCCGGGATGAATATGCATATCATGAGATGATTACTCATGTACCGCTTTTCACTCACGGTAATCCGAAAAAGGTTTTAGTAGTGGGTGGCGGTGACGGAGGTACCATCAGAGAGATACTTAAGCACAAATCCGTTGAAAAAGCAGTATTATGTGAAATTGATGATAGAGTGGTAGAGCTTTCAAAAAAATATCTTCCTGAGATAAGCAGCAAGCTTTCCGATCCCCGGGTTGAAGTCTTTATCGGTGATGGCATAAAATATGTGAAAGAGCATAAAAATGAGTTTGACGTGGCAATCATTGACTCGACAGATCCTATTGGTGCTGCAGAAGGACTTTTTAGCGCCAGTTTTTATAAATCCGTATTTGACTGTCTGAGAGAAGATGGGATTTTTACAGCTCAGACAGAGTCACCCTTCTATTCACCGGAAATAGTAAAAAAGGTTTACAGCGACATTAAAAGTGTATTCCCGATTACGAAGCTTTATATGGGCAACGTACCTACATACCCCGGGGTTCACTGGAGCTTCACAATGGGCTCTAAGAAAAATGACCCTGAAAAGACAGATATTAACAGTATTCCTGAATTTGATACGAAATACTATCATAAAGACCTGCATAAAGCATGCTTCATACTACCAAAATATATAAAGGATTTGATTATGCAAAAATAAAATATTTTAATGCAAATTTTGAGTAATATTTATTGCATTTTATATAGGTTTGCCCTATAATAAATTTGGCATTTGAATAACACAACTTAAAATCGCTCTGCAGAAGCCTGAACTTATTGCATCGAAGTTCGTGGCTTTTTTCTTTAGCATATTATTTGGACATACTTTAGATTACCGAAAGGAAGTGTAATTAATGTACAAGTTGGACCAGACAAAAACCCCCTTGTTTGACGCATTGCTGGAATACCATAACAATGATACTATCCCTTTTCATGTTCCGGGGCATAAGCGCGGGCAGGGAATGGTCAGGAAGTTCAAAGATTTTGTGGGTACAAACGTCTTATCAATAGATGTGACGGTTTTTCACCAGGTTGACAGCCTTCATAAGCCGACAGGCGTTATTAAGGAAGCACAGGAACTTGCCGCCGATGCTTATAATGCAGATTACACTTTTTTCTCAATACACGGAACCTCCGGTGCAATACAGGCAATGATAATGAGTGTTGTCACTCAGGGAGACAAAATAATAATCCCAAGAAATGTTCATAAATCAGTCACGGCAGGTATTATTCTCAGCGGCGCCAATCCCGTATATATGCATCCTGAAATTGACAAAAGGGTAGGATTAGCTCTTAATGTTACCCCCGAGACAGTCAGAAAAACACTGGAGCAGAACAGTGATGCCAAGGCAGTGCTTATTGTTAATCCTACTTATTACGGTGTTTCAACTGACATTGTTGAAATTGCCAAAATAGTTCATGAATATAATATTCCCCTTATAGTTGATGAAGCCCACGGTCCTCATCTTCACTTCAACAGCAGGCTTCCCATTTCAGCAATGGATGCAGGCGCAGATATCTGCGCTCAAAGTACCCATAAAATAGTGGGCTCCATGACACAAAGCTCACTGCTGCATGTGAGAAAAGGATTTGTTGATGTCAACAGAGTTAAGACCGTCATGAGCCTCCTTCAGACTACAAGCCCCTCATATGTGCTGCTGGCCTCCCTTGATTGTGCCAGGATGCAGATGGCTACTGAAGGAAAAAAGCTTATAGATGATGCAATAGAACTTGCCGGCTATGCAAGAGAAAAAATCAATAAGATTAAAGGCTTCTACTGTTTTGGTGAAGAAGTCCTTGAGAAAAAAGGCGCCTACGGCTTTGACCCTACAAAGATTACTATCACTTCAAAGGATTTAGGCCTATCCGGTCATGAGCTTGAAGACATACTGACGGAAAGATATTTCATACAGCCTGAACTGTCAGACCTCTACAATATCCTTTGTGTATTCTCTTTTGGGGATACAAAAGAAAAGGTAGACAAACTGATAAACGCTCTCGAAGAGATAAGCGCCGAACAAAGCTGCAAAGAAATTGTAAAATCTGAAGTATTGGGAATACCGAACATACCGGAAAGTGTCCTGACACCGAGGGATGCATTCAACAGCATGACAATACCCATCCCCTTGGAAGACAGTGTGGGACTCATCAGTGCCGAATTCCTGATGGCCTATCCTCCGGGTATACCCATACTTTGCCCCGGGGAAATAATAACACAGGAAATTGTTGATTATGTAAGGGCTTTGAAGGCTGCAAAGCTTTATGTCCAAGGTACTGAAGATCCTGAGGTGAACCGCATCAAGATAGTCAGCGACCTGCAAATTATGAATGTAAATATTTAATATTATTCTTTAGCACAGGGAGGAAGAGTATGAAAAGGATAATTATAGTATTTACCGGCGGTACCATTGCAATGAAAATTGATGAGAAAACCAACGCGGCGGTGCCTGCAATCAGCGGAGAGCAAATACTTCAAATGACCCCGGGTCTTGATAGCATTGCAGAAATTGATTTTTTGAATTTTAGCAATATACCGGGCCCTCATATGACTCCCGAAAAAATGTTTGAGCTTTCCAAGGCAATACAGTACAAGCTTGAAGTCGAAGGCTTTGACGGCGCAGTAGTAACTCATGGTACCGATTCCCTGGAAGAGACCGCATACCTTGTAGACCTTACATCAAACTCCGAAAAACCTATTGTGTTTTTCGGTTCTATGAAAAACAGCTCAGAGCTGGGCTTCGACGGGCCAATGAACTTAATCGCCGCAACCTATGCCGCGGTTTCAAATGAAGCATACGGCAGAGGTGTACTGGTAGTAATGAATAACGAAATACATTCCGCCTCACAGGTAACCAAGACCAATACCCATACTCTGGATACCTTCAAGAGCGTGGATTTCGGCCCCATAGGTTTTATTGACAACGATAAAGCATACTTCTACCATAACTATACAAAAAGGCAGTATATAGCCACTGAAACAATAGACAGCCGTGTAGACCTGATTAAGACTGCCTGCGGTATGGATGACAAGCTGCTTCGTTTTTGTGTGGATTCCGGAACCCACGGAATAGTAATTGAAGGTATGGGCAGAGGGAACATCCCGCCGACAATGGTTCCCGGGATTGAATATGCATTGGGTAAGGGTATACCGATTGTACTTGTGTCCCGCTGCATGATGGGTAAGGTCCTTGACAGTTACGGATATCCCGGAGCAGGCAAAGAGCTTACCAAGAGAGGCGTGATTCTTGGAGACAACCTTCCCGGGCAAAAGGCCAGGATCAAACTTATTGTGGCGTTAGGCCACACGAAAAATCTGGCTGAAATCAAGGATATATTCGAGAAGAATTATTACTAGAGAAACAAGCAAACAGGCACCGTCAAATTTCTTTGAGGCTGCCTGTTTTTTATTGCCTAATGAATCAATATATAGCTCCATCCAAGCCGTTTATCAGCTCTATGCCGGAAACCGACCCGTTTTTAATGAGGAAAAGAATGCTTTTAGTGCTGTCTTCCGGCGTATGTACATAGGCATAGTCGTAATCATCGCCAAACCAGGCTTCGTCGTCATGATTGATACCGTCAGTCAGTTTTTTCAGTTGCGCCGGTTCCCAGAAGTCCCATAGCTTATCCTCCGAATCGCCGATGGCGACACCCAGATTCCTGAAGCCTTCCTTTTCACACCTGATACAGAAAACGAAATACACACCGTCGCTGTTGTTCAGGTATTTCACCTGCAAACCGTTGCTCTCCACCACGGTAACCATTCCGAAGCTTTCTGCCCGGTGAGTCTCACGGCTTTTCTCCGGCAGCTCCATGCCAAAAGGAAAATCCACCGGATAGCTGCTCAGTGAAAGGGTGAGTTCCGGGTCGGACCCGGGAAAGGCGAGGTGGAACTTACCCCCTCTGTGAGTCGTTAAATAGGCCAGGCGCCGTCGCAAGGCGGCCCCCTCCTCCGCGGAAAAACGAGTTTTCAGGCATTCGCTGTATAATAGGCTGTTATACGTCCACTGCTGCATAATGAGATCGCTGAGGCCCTCGGCAAAGGCACCGTCTGACACGAGATATGCTTTCCCTATATAATAGTTATGCAGTATCTGTGCGTTGGGGTCTGCCTGCATATCACTGATTGCGGCTTCACGCAGGGCTTTCCACAGAGGGTCCCACCACTTCATGCCGTATACCTCATCCAGTTCAAGCCATGTGGATTTTGTAAAGTTCTCAAGGCAGGGCAGCAGGTCATAATCACTTACAGGCTTACCGGACAAGAGGTCAGGCAGATAATCGTGTATATCCCCCGTGGACGCTGCAAACGAATCGGAAGGTGCAAAGCTGTCCAGGGTTGCCGGGGCATGGTCAAAGGCTCTCTTAACAAAGGCAAGGGCTGCCTGCTTCGGCTCAAGCCAAGACATATCCTTTCCTGCATCGCATTCTGCCTGCAACGCGGTATAGTATTTCTTTGAAGGTATTCCTTTCTCATCCGGGAAATAGGGATAAATATTGCCATATCTGTCTTTCCAGCGCTCCACGCACCAAATGCCTGTATTCCCTTGTGTTGCCGGCTGGGAGAGGATAAGGGTCCAGACCTCTTCCTTACTGCCGTTATATGCGTAATAAGGATAGTAACTTAAAAAAATGTGCTCACTTTCATAGGTATAAGTCTTGTTGAAGAATTCTTGGTCGCTGTATGCAGTCAGGCCGTTGCGGCTTATCATGTCGCTCTTGACGAAATCGCCCACGTCTTTGAAAAGCTGCGAGAAAGCTTCATAGTCATCCGGGGCCTGCACGTCGGTGGCAAAGAAAAATCCGTAGTAATACTCACCGTCTTTGGCAAAAAAGCTCTGTCCGCTGCCATCAGAGCATAGGAACTGCTCATACTGCGCCTCGGCATAACGGGCAATGCTGAAAAGAAAGCCCGCACCTTTAAATTTTTCGTAGGAAGATTTCTGATAGACTTTTATGAGAATGGTTTCGTCATCATATTCTGCTGGGTCGATAAGCAATTGGCCTGCATACTCCTTTGGTATGGCTATGGTCAAGCCGGAACGTTCGTACAGGACAACATCTTTATCAGTATCTCCGCCAGATCCCTTAAAGGTGCAGCCTGCGGTAAATGCTGCAGCGAGCAGTACTGCAATAAGGGCACAAATTGACATTTTCGGCCTTTTGGCAAGCATTTTACTTCACCTCTTGCATGAGGTTCTTTGATACATATTCATATATTTCATTGTTTATGTCTTCTATACTCCTCAAGCAATTGTCATAAGTACACTCAATTCTTTTCCAGCCATACTTCTCTGCAACCCTGCAAGCATTCAGATATGTTTTCATAAGGTATTCCCTGTCTCTTTCATGAATGTCCTTTTGGGAACCCCCTGTAATCTTATTATTTCGTTTCGTTATCAGATTATTGCTTATTTCAGGCGGTACATCCAGGAAAATCACCATATCCGGAACAGGCAATCCCAGCTTTACAAATTCCAGATCCCAGAGCCAATCCAGAAATGAATTGCGCTCGGCTTCATCAGCTATCTTTGAAGCCTGATGCACCATATTGGAGGTTGTATACCTGTCTGCCAGCACTATACCTCCGTCCTCGTAGAACCCCTTCCATTCCTTCATATAGGAAGCATAACGGTCTACGGAAAAAAAAGTTGACGCGGCATAAGCATTTACGTCCTCAGGCTTGTAACCGAATTCCCCGTTCAGGTACATTTTCACCAATGCCGAAGAATTGCTTTTATAGTTTGGATATTCGATCTTCCTTATATTATATTTATCGCTCCTCAGTCTGCTGTAAAGCCTTTTGGTCTGAGTAGCCTTTCCGCTGGCATCACTGCCGGCCTCAATAATAACGAGTTTTCCCTTCATATTTCTACTCTCCAATATAATGCATAATTATATTTAATACTGTTCTATGTATTACAGCTGCTCAATCATTCTATATATAACTTTCTTTACTTTCTCATTGTTTTCATTGAATACCCTGTATACCTCTTCCTCTGTAACGGGCTTTATGTTTTCATCCCCTTCAAGGCCTGCATCATAATCGGTTATAAGGGAAATATTCACGTATGGTATATCCAGTTCGTTAGCCAGTATACATTCCGGATATTGAGTCATATTGATTACTTCCCAGCCCATTTTGCTGAACCATCTGCTTTCGGCCTTTGTTGAAAATCTCGGCCCTTGTATTACAACAACCGTTCCTTTTTTATGCACTGTGACTCCAGCCTCTTCACAGGCTTTTATTGCCAGATTCCTCAGATTCTCGTCATAGGGCATTGCCGCACTTATATGCTTGGTTTCTGGGCCTTCAAAGTAGGTGTCTTTTCTGCCCCATGTCCTGTCAACAAATTGATCACATATTACAAATTCACCCGGCTTAATGCCTGCCTGCAGGCTTCCCGATGCGGTAGGCGCAATTATGTGTTTTACTCCCAGCATCTTCATGGCATATACATTAGCCCTGTAAGGTATCATATGAGGCGGAAAAGAATGTTTCTTGCCGTGCCTTGGCAGAAAAGCAACCGTCTTGCCGCCTGTTTTGGCCAGAGAAATCTTCTCACTTGTACTTCCATATGGGGTTTCTATATCAATCTCCTCAACATCCTCCAGAAAGGAATAAAAGCCTGAGCCTCCAAAAACACCGATATCAGCTTTATAATCCATACTCCAATGCCTCCTTCTTCATTATTACACTAATAAAATATTACTATAATACCTGGACATAGACAAGTCACTTCCGCATAATAAAAAATCCGCTCAGTCGCGGATAAAGAAAAACAGGTTGTATTCTTAAGATACTAAATACCGGACACAATCTAAAACCATTATCTTCTATATGAAACAATCCTTTACCTGTTCATAAAGACTCTTATAGCGCAAAAAACCATCTGTATATAATGACGCCAAACGTGTGCTGGGCTCGATGAGCTTGCCCCGCTGTGCTATATTCTTTCCAAATTCCTTGGTGACCCCCGGGAGTCCCACACCATATGCTGCTATCATAGCACCTCCGAGTGTCTCAGTTTCTTTATTTGGCAAAAGAAGCAGAGGCACCTGCAGCACGTCTGCGAATATCTGACACCATATGGTACTATTGGTGAGACCGCCGCTTATAGTAATTACTCCTTCAGATACAACACCGATCTGCCTGAGTACCTCATAGCAGTCACGTATTGAGTAGGCAACACCCTCAAATATTGATCGTATGAAATAACCATAATCACTGCTCAAAGAAATGTTAAAAAATACCCCTTTGGCGTTCTGGTTCCATATTGGGCTTTTTTCTCCTGCAAGGTAGGGAAGATATAGCATATTCCCTGCACCTGCGGGTACAGCCGCAGCATATTCATCCATAACCTGATATATAGATTTGCCTTTTTTTTGCGCGTCAAGTCTGGCCTTCTCTCCGAATACATCACGAAACCAGCGTAATGACACACCGGCGCAATCAGTAGATTGCATAAGCATCCAAGTGCCCGGAAAGGATGCATGGCTGGTAAGAACACGTCTGTCGCGTACTACCTTTTCGCTAACTGCACAGATTCGCCCGCTTGAGCCGAGTATTATTGCAACATCACCAGGATTTACTGCGCCTGCAGCGGCAGCGGCAACTACCGTATCTATCCCGCCTGCAACCACCGGCGTTCCCGCGCAAAGGCCCGTCATTCTGGCTGCCTCTTCAGTTACTTCCCCTACAACATCGCAGCTATCGTAAATACTGGGTAGGAGTCGTTCCGGAATTCCTGACAGCCTCAAGATTTCAGATGACCATTCTCCGGTATCGGCGTTACTGAGCAGTGTCAGGCCTATACGAGGTCTATTAATAGAAAATTTCCCCGTCAGCTTATGGATAATAAAACCACTGGGGTAGAGAAATTTCTCAGCCTGTTTTATCATTTCAGGCTGATTGTCTGCCAACCAGCGAAGTGTCGGCAGTCCAAACGAACCTTTGCCAAGCCTATTAGCACAGATGGAAAGGATTCGATTCTCGCCAATATGCTCTTTCAGCCACTGTACTTGCATGTCTGCCCGTGTATCCCGGTGTCCGATCGCATTGCATAACGGTTTCCCAGTATGATCAACCAGTAATAGGGCATTGGTGCAACTGATACCTATAGCCGCAATACTTGAAGCGTCTATCTTGGGATTTTCAAAGCAATGTCTAAGGTTATTAATCGTGATATCCCACCAGAGATTTGGATCTAGTTCTGACCAGCCAGGCTGAGGGTGCAGCATGGGATATTCACCATAACCCCACGCTATGCAACTGCCAGATAAGTCATAAATAGCCGCCTTTGCTCCAGTTGTTCCAATATCAATACCTAGAATAAAATTTTTCATTTATATCTGCCTTTCAATCCTTTATACAGGCAAAGCCCGTCCGTTGTTGCCTAATAACCAATATTGATGCGCATTTTGCTCGATTTCCTCCGCTATGCCATATGCTGAATGAAGATCACTTCCCACCGTAACTATGCCGTGGTTGGCTAGCATCACACTGTTGCGCCGTGAAATTATATCCGCAGTCATTGCAGCTAATTCTGCCGAGCCCGGCGGTGCATACTTTATGATAGGCAGTTTCCCTACGCGCGCATTATATCCTGCGGTATATATAGGCATTACACACCCACAATCCAAGTCCTTGAGGCAAGAAACAGCAACTGCATAAGTAGGATGCACATGCACAATGGCATTCACGTCATTACGGCGTTTATAGCATGCCAGATGCATTCCGGATTCCTTTGAGGGCTTTTCTCCACCCAGCAGATTCCCATCCATATCTATTTTAGAAATGATATTCTCAGTAAGCGCAC
>JAKJBT010000125.1 GCA_022706865.1 Bacillota bacterium | reverse complement strand
GAGGTTGACCGGTTCACGGGATACCGCTTCTATACGGCAAGCCAGATATCCTATTTGAACAGGATTATCAAATTAAGAGATCTGGGATTTAATATTTCTGAAATAGCAGCTGTCTTAAATGAGTCGGATGATGCAGCACTGCTTGCCCGGCTTGAGTTGAAAAAACAGCAGATAGAAGAGGAGATCTCCAATGACATTAAGAGAATAACAGATATAGAACAGCTGATAGGTTCTATTGGAAAGGAGATTATAAAAATGGGTTATGATGTAGTGATAAAAAGCGTACCCTCTTGTAAAGTGGTTTCTTTGCGCGATGTCATACCTGCCTATGATAGGGAAGGTGAGCTTTGGGCCAGATTGGGAGAGTTTATGGATCGAAACAGAATAAACGGCACAGGCCTCTACTTTACAATGTATCACGACGGTGAATACAAGGTAAGTGACGTGGATGTAGAGGTTGCCGCCTGTATTGAAAAGCTGGGGGAAGACAGGGAGGGATTTACATTCAGAGCAGTTGAGGCTGTTCCCAATATGGCTTCCCTTATGGTACCGGGTTCTTATAAGAATATTGACCCTGCATTCAGGAGTCTGGCAGAATGGCTGGAGAATAACGGTTATGAGATGGCAGGTATTACACGGCAGGTATGTCATAGAGGACCATGGAATGAGGAAAAGGAAGAAAATTATCTGACTGAGATACAAATACCGATTAAATAAATTGGTGCCAGGCACCGAACTTTAGAACATATTTTGATTACTTCAAGATCTAAGTTCTTTAGTTCGGTGCCTAGTACTTATTCCTCCAAATCGTGTATAATTAGGTATGAATGGTAGTTGGGAATTTGGTTTTTTGGGAGGAATAGCATGAGTGCAAGCATTTTTCATAGTTTAGAAGGCAGGAATATCTATTTTAAACCACTGAATGCAATTGATGCCGAGGCGATACACAGCTATGCCTCAGATGAGAACGTTAAACGGTTTATTGGCTGGCCATTGATGAAATCATTGGAGGAGACCCGCAGCCACATTGAAGAAATGCTGAAACGCGAGTCGGCAGGAACACATTTATATGCATCTGTTGCTCTTAAGTCAACCCAGGAAATCATAGGTACGGTGATGATTTTTAATTTTGATCGGGAAGCTAATCATGCGGAAATCGGTTATGTTTTTCATAGCAAACATTGGGGGAAGGGGTATGGCACAGAAAGTGTTGCTTTAATGAGTAACTTTGCATTTGAAATCCTTGCTCTTCACAAGATTCACGCCCGTGTGGTCGATGCTAATATCGGCTCTGCCCGGATATTGGAGAAGAACGGTTTTCTGCTGGAAGGACGATTAAAAGATCACTATTTTATAGACGGAAGGTACTATGACAGTCTGATTTACGGAAAACTATAACGCAGGGAGGTGTACTATTGAGCAAACGTGACATAGGGATAGGGTTAATTATAGCAGTTTTATGGGGATTGAACTTTACTGCCATTAAACTTGGATTGGCCGATATGCCGCCATTGTTATTAATTACAATTCGCCTTATTATTGTTTGTATACCTGCTATCTTTTTTTTACCCAAGCCGCCTGTAGGCTGGCGACAGCTCATTGCTTTGGGGTTGACCATGAATGTTGGTCAGTTTGCTTTTCTTTTTGTGGGAATTAAATTAGGTATGCCTGCGGGACTTTCATCATTAGTACATCAATCCCAGGCATTTTTTACTTTAGTTTTTGCAGCTTTGATTCTGGGAGAAAGATGGAAATGGAATAATATATTAGGCCTTATAATAGCTGCAGGAGGTATGGTTGTCGTAGGTTCACAGCAGAGCGGCAGTATGACCGCAGCCGGGTTTTGGTTAACTTTATGTGCATCATCCAGCTGGGGGATGGGAAATGTAATTATACGGCGTGCATCAAAAGACACACCGCCCTTTTCCATGTTATCATTAGTAGTATGGGCAAGTGCGGTTGCTATCCTGCCGCTTGGTCTTCTCTCACTGCTCTTTGAAGGGCCCGCTGTATGGAAGACAGCCTGGGAGTCTCTAAATTGGGTAACATTAGGTTCAATAGTTTACCTGGCATATTTTGCATCGTTATGCGGCTATGGGCTGTGGGGAAGATTACTTTCGCATTATCCTGCAGCTATAGTTGCTCCTTTTTCTTTACTTGTTCCGATAATAGGTATGAGCAGTGCTGTCCTGTTATTAAAAGAGACATTTTCCCTGTGGCAGATTATTGGAGCTATTTTGGTAATGCTGGGTTTGGCAGTCAATATTTTTGGAGGAAAACTAAAGAAAGATGTAAATTAAAGCATAATTTACTAAGTAAAGGAGCGGGATTAAGATGGCTAAAGTAGTTATTCAAGAGTGCAGGGAATATGAATTAAACGGTTTGATGATAAAAATTAACGACGGGATAGAAAGATTGGGAGGATGGGATTTATTTGTACACCCGGGGGATAAGGTTTTACTGAAGGTAAATCTTATAGGCCCAAAATCATCTGATTCAGCTGCTGTAACTCATTCTGAATTCGTCCGTGCAGTGGCAAGGATTTTAAAGCAGCGGGGATGCGAGGTGTGGATTGGAGATAGTTCGGGAGGAGCCATCGGCGGCATAGCACCTACCGCAAAAAGCTTCAGGGCAGCAGGCTACGAGAAAGCAGCAATGGAAGAAGGGGCTGTTATTAAGAATTTTGACAGTGAGGGTGTTATTGAAGTATCTCCCAACAGTATGCATGAGGAAAAGATGTATCTTGCAAAACCTATTTTCGATGCTGATGTTGTTATAAACTTACCAAAATTTAAAACACACTCATCATGTATCTATACAGGGGCCGTTAAAAATGTATTCGGATGCATTCCCGGCTTGCGAAAAGCAAGATATCATAGAATGGCTCCCAATCCGGAGAGCTTTGGTGAAATACTGGCAGATATTCATCAGAATGCAAAATTTAAACTTCATATTATGGATGGTGTTATTGCTATGCAGGGTGAAGGGCCGACAGCAGGAGATGTTTATCCGGCGAATAAAATCCTGATGAGTACGGATCCTTTGGCATTGGATACTGCAGCACTTAAGATGCTGGGTGTGGAAGTAGGAGAGGTAGCAATACTGAATGCTGCTAAGGAGAGGAAGATAGGGGAAAGCAACCTGGAGGATATAATAATAGATGGTGATTATAAAACTATTCCCAAATTAGATGAATTTAAACTGCCAAAGCGCTATAAAAGCGGTAAAAAGCGAAACAATAAAGTACTTATTAAGGTTATCGATTTCTTTAAGACTGCTCCAAAGGTTAACAGGAAAAAGTGCAGGAATTGTAATGTATGTGTAGAAAGCTGCCCTATGAAAGCGATTGATAGGGATACAAAACAAATTGACTATAGGGTTTGTATTGAGTGTATGTGCTGCCACGAATTATGCATGTATAAAGCAGTGGAGCTGAAGAAGGAAAATTTCCTCGCAGGCATATTAACCGGCATTAAACTCGGCAAATACAGGTAAGGGCAGTAAATTGTGGCATGGGAAAGAAGAGAATAAAGGATGAAACAGCCCATAAGCATTGTATATCAACACTTATGGGCTTTTTTGTACCCTTATTTGAAGCTTATCAGATAAGCTGAGACTGTCACTGAGTCCTTATTTTACTGACTCAGCTACTTTAAATAGTTCATTTCCGGCAAGAGCTTCTCTGCCTGCAATGGTTACAGAAATATTACCGGTCTCCCAGCTTAGGGTTCTATTATCTTGAAGCACCGCTTTGCAGCCATTTACATTTACTTCCTCAATCGGTCCGTCAGTAGCCAGAGTATAGGCAGTATCGCTGTTTAATATCCTTTCCAACACAACAAACAATTTACCGTCTGTATGATTTTTGTAATGAATCGTTAAGTAGTCTCCTGAAACAGCACCATTGCCGTTTTTGAAAAGCTCTGCACCATAAAAGGCATAACCGTCCGGCAGGTATGAAGGCAGCTTGGCCTCAAAATTCAAGTGATCATTAATTTCTTTTTCAGCAGTGATGATCAGCTTCT
>JAKJBT010000030.1 GCA_022706865.1 Bacillota bacterium | reverse complement strand
TTCTTCTATTGTATAATAGTCCTTTATAATTTGTTAAAAATATATTAATATGAAAGTATAGATAAATCAGGCAAAAGATATAGAAATAAAGATATAAGAAAGGAAGAACTAATGTTTCCGATAACACATATTTGGTTTTGCAGGAGAGTATTGGGTTACAGCAGTAATATGACTGTTTTGGGGTCTGTTTTTCCTGATACTGTTATAAAATGCAGCCTCAACCGTGACCAGACCCATAATGTGGGATGGGGGCTGTATAAATACCTTAAGGAGCACGGAAATGAGTACCTTGATTTTGCAAGGGCTATGGTTACTCATACCGTAAATCCGAGAGGCCTTGATTTCTATGGAGATGAGGAATACGGGGACGGATATAAGGGCTACTGTTTTCAGAAGGGGGCAGCAATAGAGAAAGAAGTAATTGAAGCCTGTAATATTCCTGCAGAATTCGGACTATGGAAGGCTCATAATTTTATAGAAATGGGCATCGAAATGAATATTGCAGAATCCGAAAGGGAGCTGATGTATGAATTTTGTAAGGGCTTAACGGACTACCGCCTGATAAAAGAGCTTTCATTATACCTTGATAAGTACTACGGTTTGATAGACAAGTCCGTATCAGAATGCTTCTGCAGGTTCACAGAGTTTATGGAATTGAAGGATCTGAACAGCTTTACCCTTGCATGCAGATATAATACACAAATGAATTACAAGCATGGAATAGAAATTGACATATCGAAATGCAGCAATATCATAGAAAAAGCCAGAGATATAGTACACGAGGATTTTGAAAGCTTTATCGCATTTTGCACGGAGAAGGTGAAAGCAATGTTGAAGGAGGAACACTCTTGAAGAAGGAAATTTCAGTAATAGGGCATAAAAATCCCGATACCGATTCCATTTGCTCATCCATAGCTTATGCCAATCTTAAGAATATTATCACATCAAGCAGTGTATATTTACCGAAGAGAATAGGAGAATTAAACAGCGAGACACTTTTCGTGCTTAATTATTTCAAAGCCGAGGAACCGGCGCTGATTGATAATGTAAGGACACAGGTTAAGGATATAAATATCAGGAAAGTGGAGCTTGTCAAACCGGAGATATCCTTGAAGAAGGCTTGGGAAATAATGAAAAGCAGCGGGATAACCACCTTGCCGGTTTCTCACAATAACAGAGTACTGGACGGAATTATTGCGGTGGATGATATAGCACATTCTTTCATGGATATATACGACAATGATATATTATCCCAGGCCAGGACTCCATATAGAAATGTGGTTGAAGTGCTGAACGGAGAATTGTTGGCAGGTGATATAGAAGATTCCGTATATAACGGTCATGTACTTATCGGTGCCATGAATCCGGATCTGATGGAAAGTTATCTGCATCCAAAGGACGTTGTGATAGTCGGGAACAGATATGAATCCCAGTTATGCGCCATCGAAACGGGTGCCCAATGCATCGTGGTAACAGGGGGAGTACCCGTGGCAGGCTCCATAAAAAAGCTGGCTGAAGCCAATAACTGTGCCATAGTGGTTTCGCCCCATGACACCTATACAGTGGCAAGGCTTATCAATCAAAGCATACCTATAAGGCAGTTCATGAAATCTAAGGAACTGGTCACCTTTAATATTAATGATTATCTGGATGACATAAGGGAAGTTATGGTCAAGAAAAGATACAGAAACTTCCCTGTGGTGGATGATAAATACAATTTCATAGGGATGCTTTCAAGAGCATCATTAATCAACTCCCCAAGAAAACAGGTGATACTGGTTGATCACAATGAGCGATCGCAAGCAGTGGATGGCCTTGAAGAAGCGGAAATACTGGAGATAATCGACCATCATAGAATAGGCGATATTGAGACCGTAGGGCCGGTATACTTCAGAAACCAGCCCTTGGGTTGTACCGCGACGATTGTCCGGAATATGTACAGGGAGAACAATGCAGAAATAAACAAACAGATGGCAGGGCTTCTTTGCTCTGCAATATTATCGGATACCCTGGCATTCAAATCTCCCACCTGTACGGAGGCTGACAGGGAAGCGGCGGAGAGTCTGGCGGGAATTGCCGGATTGGATATAGATGAGTTTTCAATGATTATGTTCAGGGCCAGCTCAAACCTTATGGATAAAAGTGCCGAGGAGATCTTTTATCAGGATTTCAAGCAGTTCAGAACGGGAGAACTGGAGCTGGGAGTAGGACAAGTATACTCTCTGGACAGCAGTGAGCTTCTTGAGATAAAGGACAGGATGCTTGAATATATGGACAAGGTCTACCGGGATAAGAATCTTGATATGGTGCTGTTCATGCTTACTGACATATCCAAAGAAAGAACCGAGCTGCTTTTTGTTGGCAGCAATACCGAATTGATATCCAAAGCGTTTGATGGAAAGCATGATAAGAATTCAATAATGCTTCCCGGAGTAGTATCCCGGAAAAAGCAGGTAATACCTCCGCTGTTAAGCAGTGTAAATCAATAACAGCAGCAGGAAGCGGTGCCAAATATGGATTCAGGAGTTACAAATGGAATTTGAAATCAATATGTTAAACGTTGCATTATTATGCCTCATAGGCTTTGCAGCAGCTGCGGTGGATGCTATTGCCGGAGGCGGAGGGCTTATCAGCCTTCCTGCAATTATGGCAGCAGGGGTACCCCCTCATTTCGCATTAGGAACCAACAAGTTTTCAAGCTCCTTCGGAGCTGTTACAAGCGCGTATACATTCATGCGCTCAGGAAAGGTACATATTCCTCTGATGAAATTCGCTGTTCCGTGTACTCTGGCAGGTTCAGTGATAGGAGTATTCACGGCGCTGAGGATCGATCAGAAGTTTCTGCGATTAATAATATTGGTACTTATTTTTGCCGTTGCAATTTATACAATTGCCAAAAAGGATTTTGGCAGCGAGGATAAGTTCAAGGGGCTCACAAGCAGAAATATTATTCAGGGATGTTTATTCGCCTTTTCCCTTGGCTTCTATGACGGCTTTTTCGGACCCGGAACGGGTTCTTTTCTGATATTTCTGTTCATAAAGGTATATGGCTTTGATTTTACGATAGCGGCCGGTAACAGCAAAGTGTTGAATTTTGTAAGTAATTTTACTTCTCTTGTGATGTTTGCGATAAACGGGAAGATATTCTATATGCTTGGAATACCAATAGGCCTTGCCATGATAGCCGGTGCAAGGCTGGGGAGCAAAATAGCCATAAAAAACGGAGCAAAGGTGATAAAGCCGATATTTGTGACAATAGCACTGGTGCTTACACTGAAGCTTTTATTTGACGCTATAAGGTTACTATGACAAAAAGAGCTGACAGGAAATAAAGGGGCTGAGTGAAAATGGTAAGCGGCATTGACAAATATATATTGGGGATATCGGAATCTCCTGATATGCCAACAGATAATAAAGGCCTGAACATATTTCTGACAGAAGGACGGGATGTGAGAAAAATAATCAGGAAAAGAGTCAGGGATTCACACAAGGGAACCTACGGAAGAGTGGGAGTATTGTCAGGCTCTAAGGGTATGGCAGGGGCGGCGGTACTGAACTGCAATGCTGCCCTGCGCAGCGGTTCAGGCCTTGTTAAGGCATGTGTGACTGAAGCCATATACAGTATTGTAGAGTCTATGGCAATAGAATCAATAACATATGCCTTTGATGAACAAAACATAAACTATGATGAGCTGGACCGGGAGCTTATACAGTTTTCGGATGTAATTGCCACAGGCTCCGGATGCGCTAATATGAGAAGGTACGGGGAGCTATTGAAGTTCCTGGCGGAAAATTCACAAAAACCTCTGGTGATAGATGCGGAAGGAATAAACCTATTGACTCCCGATATATTGAAAAGTCACAAGCAAGTCATGATATTAACGCCTCATTATGGTGAAATGGCAAGACTGATAAATAAGGATACAGATTATCTGAGGGAAAATATAGTTGAAAAAGCCGCGGAATTTGCATGCAGATATAATGTTTATCTGGTACTGAAGGGAGCAAGGACTGCTATTGCCTGCCCCCAGGGAAACAGCTATGTTAATACTACCGGTAATCCCGGTATGGCAACAGCCGGCAGCGGAGATGTTCTGACGGGGGTAATTGCTTCACTTATAGGCCAGAAGATTGAAATCCGGGATGCTCTGAGAGCTGCCGTATACATACATGGTCTGGCCGGTGATATAGGCAGCAGTTATGTAGGTGAGTATTCGCTCATTGCAAGTGATATAATAAAGTACCTGCCGGAAGCCTTTAAAGCTGTCACACGAACAGGGTGATGTGCAGCTTTTACCATAGGAAAGCATATACGGAACAAAGGAATAAATACGAAATAGAAAAACTTGTAATAAATTGTATCTTTTTATTTGTTAATTCAGTATAATAATTATAAATATAGCAGATTATGTCGATTGCAGGTGAAAGGTATGAAAGAAGTTACGTCTGATGATTATAAGCAGTATATCCGTTTTAAATATGTAGTTGAAAACATTAAGGATGTTATCTGGGAATTGGATACCAACTTGTTGTTTATCTACATAAGCCCGGCGTGCAAGGAAGTGACAGGATACGATACCAGTGAAATGATAGGAAAAAGAATGACGGATTTTCTTGTTCCGGAGTCGAGGGAGTTTGTATTGGACCAATGGAAGAAAAACGAACAAAACAGAAAATCCTGTGATTCAAGCGGAATCATGATGTATGACCTTCAGTTCATTCGCAAGGATAACGGGTTAATTTGGGTCGAGGTTTCTGTTAAGCCGGTTTTCAAGCGTAACAAATTCCTGGGTTATATCGGTGTTACGAGGGATGTCACTGAAAAGAAAGTACATGAGAATGAATTAAAAAAATACTATAATGAGCTGGAGGCTGCGAACAGGGAGCTTGAGAAGCTTGCAACCTTTGACATTCTGACAGGGGCATACAACAGGCGAAGATTTGAGGAATACGTTGAATCTGCTGTTGGCATGAAAGAAATGCACGGCAGCCCTTTTTCAATTATCATGTTTGATATCGACTGCTTCAAGCTGATAAACGACATTTACGGACATAATTGGGGCGACCGGATTTTGCAGGAAGTATCGGAGATAGTCAAAGCTTCAATAGGACAAGAGGATAAGCTGTTTCGATGGGGCGGAGACGAATTTATCATACTTATGCCCGGAAAAGCCTCCGAAAATGCATATAAGGTTGCGGAAAGAGTGAGGAAATCAATAGAGGAAAACAACTTTGGGATACAACATGATAAAATCACTATAAGCACAGGGGTAGGCGAATATAAGACCGGTGAAAGCATTGATCAGTTTGTTTCACGGGTGGATGATGCTTTATTGACAGCAAAATCCGGCGGAAGAAACAAAGTTATATTATCCTGACAGCGCATTCATTTTTCTGCATAGCCCAAATTAGCTGATATTTTTTTTGCTGTCAGAACCACACTGGATATTATGCTGTTTAAATCCTTTTCTTTTATTCTGTAGCTGGGGCCTGATATGCTTACGGCTGCAATAACCTCGCCATAGCAATCAAATATCGGAGCGGCTACACAAGTAATCCCCTTTTCCCTTTCCTCGTTATCTATTGAATAGCCTTGCTTTTTTATGGTTTCTAATTCTTTTCGCATTTCATCTGCTGTGACAATAGTATTCTCAGTATACTTTTGAAAGTTGATTTTACTCAGGGCAAGCTCTTGGAAGCTAAGGGGCTTATAGGCTAAAATCGCTTTGCCGCCGCCTGTACAGTACAGAGGAGCCTTTGCCCCGAGCTGAGTAAACATTTTTAAAAGCTTGGTACTTTCAGACTGAGCAATATATAACACTTCATTTCCGTCTAATACCAACAGGTTACTGGTCTCGTCAACTATTGCCCTTAGTTTGTCCAGAAAAGGCATGGCAAGGTTCGCCAGGGAATACTGGCTTTTGGCCTTGCTGCTTATTCTGAACAAGCCGACACCTATTCTGTATTTCTTTGTTTTTTTATTCTGCTCAATTATGTTATGCAACTTTAATGTATTGAGGATATGGTAGGTTGCACTGACTCCATAATTAAGCCTGTTGCTTATTTCCGTCAGCCCGAGCCCTTCTTCCGATTCAGCCAGTTCTTCCAGAATTTCAACAGCTTTTATAACAGACCCAATGGTCTTTGTATTTTTCTCGTTAATACTATCCAATCTTAATCAGCTCCTGATGTAATATAAGATTATTACAGGATTTATGCGTTTGCTCGCGGCAGTTAAATAAAAAGATATAATATGCGCTTGCGCATATTATATCATATTAATGCATACGGTGTCATAAACGGAATGATATTTTCATAAATAAAAGAAATTTTGCATAAATGAAAATATTATTTTTAAAATACACTTTTTACTGTAGGCAATATTTAGTGTGCAGAATTAGTAAACTCGGTCAGTGACAAGGGTTATGGCGTGAACTATCTGAGCATGGCATGGGAATTGCAATATCATATTTAATATATGTTTTACAGGAGAGCGAGGGATGAATTAATGTTAAGCAAAAAGGTAATGGAAAACTATATTCTTATCTTGAAAAGTGAATTAATTGAAGCCCTTGGTTGTACCGAGCCCATAGCAATTGCCTATGCGGCAGCTAAGGCCAGGTCGGTTCTGGGAAAAGTACCGGAAAGGATAGAGGTAGGATGCAGCGGTAATATTGTAAAAAACGTAAAAGGCGTTGTGGTACCAAATACCGGCGGGCTTATAGGCATCGATGCTGCAGCTGTTGCGGGAGTCGTAGGAGGAGATCCTGACAGAGGGCTGCAGGTGTTGGAAAGTGTTAAGAAGGAACAATACAGTAAGATAAAAAGATTAACTGAGGAAGATTACTGCAAGGTGTATCACCTGAAAGGAGTGGACAACCTTTATATTGAAGCAAAGGTGTATGCGGGAAATGAATCCGCAGAGGTCTATATTGAAGATGCACATACCAACATAATTAAAATTGTAAAAGACGGAAAGGTTCTTTTTGAGAATAATAAGGGCGACAGCAGAGACCCCAAATTAGCCGGAGACAAAACCCTTCTCAATGTAAAGGATATTCTGGAATTTGCTGAAACTGTTGATTTGAACATACTGCGTGAACTTCTTGAAAAACAGGTAATAGTAAACACAGCTATTGCAGAGGAAGGCATCAGGAATGATTATGGTGTCAGTGTCGGAAAGACACTTCTGGAAAACTACGGCAATGACGTAACGGTAAGGGCAAGGGCCATGGCTGCTGCCGGAAGCGATGCCAGAATGAGCGGTTGTTCACTGCCGGTAGTCATTAACTCAGGCAGCGGAAATCAGGGGATTACGGTATCTGTTCCTGTAATTGAGTATGCAAGGGAATTAAAGGCAAGTGAAGAAAAGCTCTTTAGGGCATTGATAATAAGCAATCTTGTTTCCATCCATCAGAAAGCCCAAATAGGCAATCTTTCGGCATATTGCGGTGCTGTAAGTGCTGCGGCGGGAAGCGGTGCGGGGATAGCATACCTTAACGGAGGCAGTTATAAAGAGATTTCCAGCACAATCATCAATACAATAGCAACCGTAGGAGGTATGGTCTGTGACGGAGCAAAGCCCTCCTGCGCCGCAAAAATATCTTCCGCTGTCGGTGCGGCAATTTTAGGATACCAGCTAAGCGCAAAGGGTAAGGTATTTAGAAGCGGTGAAGGACTTGTTAAAAGCGGAGTTGAGGAAACTATCAAAAGCTTTGGAAGAGTAGGCAGAAAGGGAATGGAAGGCACTGATGTTGAAATAATAAATATAATGCTTGATAAATAGACACAATAAATAACGAACTGCTCAAGCCGTTTTTTGGTTTGAGCAGTTTGCTGTTGTTATTGCAAAGATTAATAATCGTTTAATTTTCTATAGAGGGTAGTAATGCTCATTCCGAGCTTTTCTGCGATTTTCTTCTTCGCTGCGGTATCATTGCCGTATCTACTTAAAAGATTTCTTAAAAGCTTTTTTTCATATTCTTTGGTTATGTCATCCAGGCTCTTTAAGTTATCGATTTCCGGTGATTCAATATTGATGGATTCATCAACATTATCTTTCTTTGCATATTTGGCCAGAAAATACTCAGGCAGATTTTCTGCGGTTATTTCATCATCAAAGGAAAAATTAATGGCATACTCCAGGACATTTTCCAGTTCTCTCACATTTCCGGGCCAACTATAGCCCATGAACATTGTTTCTACATCCTTGGAAATACGTTTTGGGGATTTGTTCATCTTAAGGCATAATTTTTTGATAATATATTCAGAACACAGGAGGACATCTTCTCCTCTGTCCTTTAAGGACGGCAGGTGCAGGGGTATTACATTCAGCCTGTAGAATAAGTCTTCCCTGAATTCATTATTCCTTACCATTTCCTCAAGGTTTTTATGAGTAGCGGAAATTATTCTGACATTAACATTTATCTGAGAGGAGCCGCCTATCCTGTCAATCTTTTTATCCTGAAGAACCCTTAGCAGCTTTGCCTGAAGATGCAGAGGGAGGTCTGCAATCTCATCAAGAAACAATGTACCGTTATTAGCCTGTTCGAACTTTCCTGTTTTGCCTTTTTGACTTGCTCCTGTAAAAGCGCCTTTTTCATAACCGAAGAGTTCCGATTCGATAAGGTTTTCCGGCAGGGCGGCACAGTTTACCGCAACAAAAGGGCCGTCTTTTCTGTAGCTTGCATTGTGTATGGATCTGGCAAACAACTCCTTGCCGGTACCGCTTGTGCCGTGCAGAAATATTGTGGAATCGGATTTAGCAGCTATTTTTGCTTTTTCTATAACATCCTGCATTATCTGGCTGCGTCCGATAATGTTTTCGAAGGTCGTTTCATCATCGCTGTTGTAAGTCATTGCTATGCTGATTATTTCATCCAGGGTATCAAAATTAATTATAGTTGAGACGTTTTTATTGTCGAGTATTATATAATTTATTTTATATATGACTTTTACCGGCTTGCCGCTTATTGTCCAGCTGCCTATGACTTCCTTATTATTAGTATCCTCTGCTTTAAAATTCTTAATAATGCTGCTGATTCTTTTGTTTATGATCTTATCGGCTGAAAAATTAATATTCAGGGATTTTATTGCTTTAGAATTTATATAAATAATCCGCTGCTCTTTATTCAATATGATAATGCTTCTGTTTATGGAGTTTATGATGCCGTTAATTTCGGCTATGCCCATATTGAGCTTATTCACCATCTTGATGCTCATTATCTCTTTTTCAATGCTTTCCGCAAAATGCTTAAGCAGTTCAAGATATTCCTCTTTTTTCTCAACCATAAGCTGATCCTGGGCGGCATTAAAGGATACAAAGCTTGCAACACCGATAATATCATTCTCAACTTTTATCGGAAGAATCATGCTTTTAAGCTCTTTGCAGGTATCAGAACTATTGCAGGTCTGACATATAGGATTTTTTTTATCGTATAGGTTTAACTCTGCTTTTCCGCTTTTTAAAACTTTTGCGAATAACGAATTTTCGGGGCTGCTTTCATTAATACGATGGTAAAAGTCTCCTGTTCCTGCGATTCTCAGCAAATGCTCATCGACTACGGTGGTTTCCACATTGAGTATGGATGAAAGCGACTCTGCCAAGGATTGAATTTTATAATCAATAAGCTTTAAATATGACACGGGAACACCTCCTTAAAACCATATTTAACCACTGATATTTGCAGGGTACATTAATAGCTTATCATAAGATGCCCGCAATGGAAAGACATGTGGTAATTCATTCCTTGACATTACATGGAATAGGACCCATAATTAAAGTATAGGTAAATATTATTTTACCAATAGTAAAAAAGGAGGATTTCTATGAAAACCAGGAAACTGTTAATGATTCCGGGACCCACTCCCGTAGCCAGGTCCATCCAGGAACAGATGGGGAGAGAGACTGTTGCTTTTGGAGATCCGGCTTTTGTAAAGGATTTTAAGGAGCTTCTGGAGGATTTGAAGTCTTTGCTTAATTGCAGCGGAGAAGTATTTGTTGTTGCAGGCACCGGTACCATGGGGATGGAAATGGCCATTGCCAATACTACAAAGGAAGGCGACAATGTGCTTATAGTATCTCACGGATTTTTTGGGGACCGGTTCATAGACCTATGCAGCAGAAAAGGCTTGAATGCAGATGTGATTTCCAGCGAATGGGGCGAAACGGTACCTGTTGAAAAAATAAAAGAAAAGCTGAAAGAGAAAAAATACGCGGCTATGACAGTTACTCATGTTGATACTTCCACGGGGGCTTGTGCGCCGGTTGCGGAAATTGGCAGGATGATGAAGGAATTTCCGGAGACGGTTTACATAGTTGATGGTGTTTGTGCTACGGCAGGAGAGCCTGAAGATGTTGACGCCATGGGAATAGATATATTGTTTACAGGCTCACAGAAAGCCTTTGGCGTTGCCCCGGGGCTGACAATGCTCTGGGCAAGCCCTAAAGCACTGGAAAGGCGCAAAAGCTTAGGAAGCATTCCCGAATTCTACATAGATTTTGAAAAATGGCTTCCTATAATGAAGGATACGGCCAAGTATTTTGCCACACCGGCTGTAAATATGATATGGGCTTTGAAGGAATCGGTGAGGATAATAAAGGAAGAAGGAATAGAAAACAGGTATGCAAGACATAAAAAAACCGGTGCAGCAATGCAGGCAGCATTAGAAGCCCTGGGATTCAGAGTATTGGCAAAGAAAGGCTGCAGGGCAGCCACATTATCCAACCTTGTTTATCCTGAAGGAGTAGATGATGCAAAATTCAGAGGCCTTTTGGCAGAGGAAGGCATCATGGTGGCAGGAGGCCTGGCAGCCTATGCTGGAAGAATGTTCAGGCTGGGCCATATGGGCAATATTGACAAGCATGATATGGTGTCTGTTATTGCAGCCGTAGAAAGGGCATTATGCAGAGCAGGAATACCTGTGGAGCTTGGAAAAGGTGTGGGCATAATTCAGCAGCATTTAATGAAATAAACTCCGTATAAGCTAATGAAGTTCACCATGAAGGTTGTATTCGTGGTGAACTTTTATTTCCAGAAATTATTATATGATAGTTAAAAGATAAACAATAATATTTTTCCGTCAATTATTGACAGAATATTCAGTAAGTTATATAATGAAGTTACCTCAAGAAAAGGAATAACCTTAGTAAGGGGGTACCCCGCGGGACTAAGCTATTGATTACCTGCTGAAACGAATTGGTTTGGTTTAAAAAGGGTATTGTGTAGTTCGCTGAAAGGCCTTAAGGCCGCTGTTGTTTCGATTATATCGAAAAGTATTTTCAGAAACCCGCTCCTTTTTGAATGACGATTTAGATAAGCAGGGATTAGAGCTGAAGCGATGGGGTAAATTTAAAAAGGAGGTAACCTCCATTGCAGGAAGCCTCGGGAAATGGATAGGCAATCGTAGTCTTTATATATGACGCCTATCCATTTCCCATTTTTGCGTAGCATGAGTGTATATTGTGATATAATTATATAGTCCGGATGTGCAAACAGCTAAGAATGCTGAAATCATATATTAGATTGTTTAATACCTTATGAAATAGCAGTATCAGATGCGACTCAGTGTTTCGGGCTGCAGAGAATAATCGAAAGGCAGTTTTGATTAAAGAAAACCCGCTGGCATATTATTTTTTAAAAGCATGTTTTCCCATATGGGTATAGGAGAGACTATTAATATGAGAATTCTAAGAAATTTGAAGATTTTATTAATACTGCTTGTGATATTAGTTTTACCTATCGGCGTATATGCCGCAGATGCTCTTTACCGATTTATGCATAATGATCATGATGCATTAGTTATTGGTGAAATTATAAGCGTTGATGAAAATGCTGTAAAAGTCCGGGTGGAAAAAAGTATTATCAGTGGCAAGGATCTGAATGTATCCTCTGCCAAAAAGCAGTTAAAGCTTGTTGAAGCAAAGATAGTACCCTCCTTTAGTTACAACTTGTTTGACAATGAGGAGGGCAGCAGCCTAAACAGTCCTGCAGTCGGGGACTATGTGCTTTTGTCACTCATGAAGCATGGCGCGGATTTTAAAATTGCCTGGGGAGCATATAAGGTAGATGGCCCGGACTATAAAAATTTATCGGTGGTCTTGCCTGAAGACCATGATGTATGGTCACAGATGGAAGCTGCCGCTATTAAAGCCTTCGTAAACAGCGATGGGAAAATTACTGAGTTTTCTTTCGATGGAAATACCAAAACAGTATATGCCGGTAAGGATCAGACAGTTATTTTTGCCGGAGAAGAAGGGGAGGGGGAAGACACTGTGACCCCAGATACAACCGGTATACCGGAAGATATAAGTGAAACTGAAATTAACTCTTCTATAGGGATAATCGGTGGCTCTGATGGACCTACTTCAATTTTTATTTCCGGTAATCCCTTTAAAGCCTTTATAACTCCTATGGCCGTGTTTGTGGTTGGAATTGCCTTGGGATATTTTCTTATAGTGAAGCGTCGTAAAAACAGATAAAAAATTTTACCCGGTCGGGGTGACTATTACCTCAACCGGGTATATTTTATTAGCTTTGTTCCCATTCATCAAGCTGCCTCATGACCTCATCATAGGTTCTTTGAGAAATGTCCGGCAGCTTACCCCCAAGAACTTTCTCCGCTTCCTTGAAGCCTTGGATAATAGCATTTTTTAACTCGCCAATCTTGCTTTTGTCATCGCCGGAAACTGCCTTTGCAAAGGCAACTATTCTTTCGCTGACAGCCTTTACTCCTAATTCTCCATCCTCAGAAACTGCCTGTGCGGCTGCAGCTCTTGTCTCCTCATCTATAAGCAGGACATCTTTTCCTTCCAGTAAATCTCCCAGCTTTTTACCTTGCTTTGATATGAGTTTTTCAACAAGCTTTCGCAATGTTTCGTAAGACTTTTGCGATTCCTTCCAAAGCCTGTTAATCTCATCTGTGTCTATTTTTTTTGCTGCGGGCTTGCTGTATGCGGCACTTTTTTCGGCAGGCTTGCTTAGATCCAGAATTACTGCTTGTTCTTCTTTTGTGTTGGTATTCTCGGCATGCCTATTGTCTTGTTTTCCTTTTGCTTCGTAATTTTGATTGACTGTAGTGCTTCCTTTTATGCTGTTAATCATGATAAACCCTCCTTGGTAAATAAATTTACATCCTTATGATATATATATCGGAAAAATATAGAAAAGACATGAGGAATTTATTAAAAAGACGGCTTAAGCTTGACAACAATATCACAATATCGTAATATTAGAATATATTAATACTGGCGGAGGTGATTCAATGGAAGATGTAAAAAAGTATGAAGGTATTGCAGAAATATTGAAATCCATGGCTCATCCTGTAAGGATATGCATTATAAAGGGGCTTATGGACAAAAAGTGCAACGTAACACATATGCAGGAATGCCTGGAGCTTCCGCAGTCTACTGTATCCCAGCATCTGGGCGTTTTGAGGGCAAAGGGAATAATAAAGGGAGAAAGGAACGGACTGGAAATAACCTATAGTGTAGTAAATGAAGATGTGAAAAAAATCATCAATGCATTATTTGATTAATTTATAGGGGGTAAATTATGGCTAACAAGAAATTAATTGTTATAGGTGCAGTTGCAGCAGGTACAAAGGCGGCTTCAAAGGCAAAGAGGGACAATCCTGATTTGGAGGTTAAGGTTTTTACTAAAGAAAGATATATTTCTTATGCCGGATGCGGCCTGCCATATTATATAGGCGGAATCATCAGGGATAAGCAGGAGCTGCTTGTCAGGTCTATCGAGGATTTTAAAAGTGAGCAGGGAATAGACATATTTACTGAGCATGAAGCAAAGAAGATAGACGCATCCGGGAAAAAAGTCATTGTCGAAGACCTGAAAAGCGGGGATATAAGGGAGTACTCCTATGACAAACTGATAATAGCCACCGGAGCCTCCCCGATTATACCACCCCTGGAAAACATAAATCTTGCCAACATATTCACACTCAGGAGCGTATCCGACGCATTTGCAATAAGAGAACTGCTTGACTCAGGAGCCGCAAAAAAGGCAGTAATAGTCGGCGGAGGCTTTATAGGCCTGGAGACGGCCGAGAACCTGAGAAACAGGGGCATGGATGTTACTATAGTTGAGCTTGTGCCTCATATACTGCCTCCTTTTGATGAAGAGATGGCGTTATATGCACAGAACCACATGATAGACCGGGGAGTCAGAATACTGACCGGAGAAAAAGTCACCGGCTTTGAGGGCAGTGATGGGAAAGTCACCACTGTAAAAACCTCAGCAGGGGATTTAGAGGCCGATATGGTAATATTGTCAATCGGAGTAAGGCCAAATACAGGTATTGCCGTTGAAGCAGGCATAGAGACGGGTGTGACGGGGGCAATCAAGGTAAACAAATATATGGAAACAAATATTGAGGATATATATGCGGCGGGTGACTGTGCTGAGAATACGAATCTGATTACCGGAAAGCCCGCATGGTACCCTATGGGTTCTACTGCAAACAAAACCGGAAGGATAGCAGGGCATAATGCGGCACTTGAGAAGCAGGAGGAAGCTTTGAAGGAAAGCCTGGAGGGAGTACTTGGAACAACGATTGTCAGGTTGTTTGAAGTTAACGCTGCAAAGACAGGGCTTTCGGAAAAAGATGCTCTAAAGGAAAGCTATGAAGTTGAAACGGTACTTGTTCCGTCAAACGATAAAGCTCATTATTTCCCGGGTTATAGGCTGATTAATACAAAGCTTGTAGTGGAAAAAAGCACACATAAGGTACTTGGAGCACAGATAGTAGGAGAGGGTGTAGTTGATAAGCCCATAGATACTATTGCTGCGGCAATAACCATGGGAGCAAGGGCAGAAGACTTGGCAAAGCTGGATCTTGCTTACGCACCGCCTTTTTCTATGGCAGTTGGTTCGACAATTCTGTCTGCCAATGTCCTGCTGAATAAGCTGAATAAAAGGATGGAGTCCGTTAAAGCTCCGGTTATGCCGGACATACTTGAGAAAGGCGGCATCAATGTGCTTGATGTGAGGGAAGAGGAGGAATTCTTCATATCCGCAATTCCCGGTTCAAGAAATATTCCCATGAATGAACTTGAAGCCAGGATAGACGAGATTGATAAAAGCAAAGAAACAATAATTCTGGTATGCAAGGTAGGCAGAAGAGCATATCTGTCATATCTGAAGCTGAAGAAGCTGGGATTTACAAACTTAAGGATTCTGGAAGGTGGAATCTGCGCTTATCCGTATAAGTTAGTATAAAGGAGGAGATACAAATGGCTGAAAAATACATTAATGCAAGAGGGCTTCAATGCCCCGGACCCGTAGTTGAGCTTTTCAAGGTCGCAAAGGTATCTGAAAGCGGCGATTTGATTACAATAGAGGTTACGGACATGGCTTTTAAGAAAGATATTGCGGCCTGGTGCAGAAAGACCAATAATGAGCTGGTAAGTCTTTCTGAAGAGAATGGAATAATCAAAGCAGTGATACGGAAAGGGTAAGGTACAATTATGAGCAGGAAAACAATGATAATGTTCAGCGGGGATCTGGATAAAGCTATGGCAGGGCTTATAATTGCCAACGGAGCTGCTGCTATGGGTGATGAGGTGACGATGTTTTTCACATTCTGGGGCCTGAACATTTTGAGAAAGGCACAGAAGATTAAAGTCAGGAAGTCCTTTATGGAAAAAATGTTCGGCTTTATGATGCCCAGGGGAGCTGACAAGCTTGGGCTCTCAAAGATGAATATGGGCGGTATGGGCACATTAATGATGAAGGGCATAATGAGGAAGAAGAGAGTGAGCAGCCTGCCTGAGCTTATCGAAAGTGCACAGGACTTGGGTGTGAAGTTCATAGCCTGTACCATGTCCATGGATGTAATGGGTATTAAGCCTGAGGAACTGATTGACGGAGTGGAATATGCAGGGGTTGCCACATACCTGGGAGAAGCGGATGAGGCAAATGTTAACTTGTTTATTTAATTTCCATAAACTCCTCTGTATTTTGGCTCCAGCATAGCCGCGATTTTTTTCATAGAGTAGGTCGCGCATATTTCTTCCCAATCTTCATCCCCGGGTTGTTCATTCTTCGCAGGAAGAGTAAAAGGCTCTCCAATTTTGACTGTGACCCTTGCCCTATGGAGCTTCTCACCGGCCATGTCGTTGTCGTTGATGGGAAGAACTATTTCAGTGCCTTCCAGGGCAATGGGCACTACAGGCACCTTTGCCAGTTTTACCAAGAGAATGAAACCCTTCTTTACACTTATAAGGGAGCCCGTCCTGCTGCGTGTACCCTCGGGGAAAATGACAATTGAGCCACCGGAGCCAAGATGCTTCAGGGCAGATTTCAAAGCACTTTTGTCGGGGCTGCCCGGAGTAATGGGTATGTGGTTTATGCTCTTAAGGAAAAAGCGTGTGAAAGGATTTTTTTCCAGCTTGACTCCTGCCATGAAAGCTGCCGAATTGTTTTTCATCAGGCTGTTCAGCACGACGCCGTCAATATTGCTCAGATGATTTGATATATATATTGTTGGTTTGTTTTCTCTTTCAATCAATATTTCTCTGCCATGGATCTCCAGCTCTGCATACTTTGACAGTAAAAAACCGGCGATAATTCTTCCCAGTAAGCGGATTACAGACTCGGGCAGAATATTTATCAATGGCAGGATAAGCTTTAAAAATTTCATATGTTACCCCCTATCCGCAGACTCAATCGTCTGATGACCATTAAATAAGCGGCATTTATGATATGCGCATATTATATCATATATAATATAAAATGATAAGAACCCCTGCTTCAGTGGGCTCTTATCATTTGCCGGATTTTTCGGCCTTTTTCTCTATCTCATCAACAAGCTTCAGCAGGACTTCGGATTTTGCTTCAACAATCATATCATTTTTTGCGATAACGGCATTTTTTAAATCGGCAAAGGCAAATTCGAACTTGCTGACAATTTCAGCGTTTTCACTTTTGAGCTTTGGCCTGGCTGTCATCCATATATTTTCAAAGTACAGGAGTACATCATTTGCACCGGTGAAGTTTTGCTTCTCACTCAGGAGCATTATTTTCTTCGCTGCGAACCTAAGCCTGTCAAGGTCGGGGGGAACCTTTGACTCATAGAGCATGTAGAAATCCGGCAGGTATTTATACAGTTGATTTATTTCCAGCAGGCTCAGATAGGCATCTTGCGCTTCTACTGTCTTGGTCAGGTTGTTAAGTGCCGATTCGAAATCGTTAATGGTTGTCTGCATTGCAAAATCAGATATTGCTTTTGCTTCGTAACTGTTCCAGGCACTATGCAGTTCCAGTACATCCTTCTTTATATCTTCATACTTTTTGTATCGTTCCTGATCAAGCTTCATCTTCAGCTGTTCAGGAGTGAGTTTTGGGGCCTGAGATTGCTCCTTTTGCTGTCCGCCGCCGCTTTCACCGCCGCCGCCGCTGCCTCCTCCTTCTTCTTGTCCGCCGGACTGGCCTCCTTGTTCCCCTTCCTTTTTCTTGCCTTCTTCAGAAGCTTGCTTCTCAATTTTTTCCTGCTGCATGAACATTGGCTTCTTGCTTTCCTCATGTATTGCCTCAAGGGCTTTTTCCACTTTTTTTATGCTGTCTTTAAGCTTATCCAATTCATCAGGAGGCTTTTTTTCTTCTGCTTCTTTCTGTGCCTTCTCCAAATCCGGCTTCTTCTGGGGGGAACATGAAGTAAAGCTTAATAATGACAATATAATAAGTATTGGAAGTATTACTCTATATAAAGGCTTTATCGTATTCAAAGTAATCACCTCTTTAACATTATTATTCCTTAATTATTCTTTAATATAATTTCAGAAGCGGCTTTAGCTTCCTAATGACGGCTAAATATCTTTCCAATTATGGAATACAACTGAAATTTTTTTTTGCGCTTAATATGAAGAATGTGACACATTTATAAATTTGTAGTCATCCTACAGAGCACTAGCCTTATATCCCGACTCGCACGATATTAGCTTTGGACAGAATCAGAGCTTGATACTTGTAAAAATCCTGACGCACATAAACCCAACCTCC
>JAKJBT010000124.1 GCA_022706865.1 Bacillota bacterium | reverse complement strand
TTAACGGAAAGTCCGGCAATATATTTGATCCCAAGGGCAGTACAACAAGAGCCGAGACTGCAAAAATTATCAAAACGCTCATGGATATAATGGGTAAATGAGAATATTTGGAGCAGGCAGTTACGCTGCTTGCTCCAAAAAATTATATCGGAGGTTTACAATGAAAAGCAGAAGAAAGCTATTGCTTATATCCTTATTGATAGTGTTATCATTGATTCTTGCCGCTGCCTGCAGTACCGGCAATCCCGCTCCCGCAGAAACCACTCCGGCTGCAGAGGCAGTAGAGCAGCCTGCAGTGCAGCCTGAGAAAGAACAGGAAAAACAGCACGCAGCACAGCCTGAAGAAGAACCGGAAAAGCAGCCCGGAGAAAATACTTCCGGAGAAATACCGGCAGAGGCAAAACCTGCTGAGCTCCCAAAACCGGCAGAAAAATCTCCGGTAAGCACAGAAGAACCATCAAAAACTGAACAGGCTGATTCAGCTTCCCTGATAATTGAAGGTCCGGGTATCGAAGAACCCACTTCGCTGAGTCTTGACGAATTAAAGGCAATGACCGATGCTTATTATGAGGATGATTATTTTTCCCTTAACAGCTATGGAACAAAAGAATACTTTTTTTTCAAGGGAATTAAACTTAGTGCCGTCTTAGAATACGCAGGAATAATGGAAAGTGCCGCAGCATTAAAGTTCATAGCCTCCGATGGCTATGAATTTGAAATGACTGTTGAACAGGCTTTAAAGGAAGATTATATTGATGAACAGAATCCTGATAAAAGATACCCGGTAATCATAGCCTGGCATGAGAACGGTAAAGATTATGATGCATCAGAGGGAGCTCCCTTCCGCCTGGTAATAGGACAGAAGGAACCCGGTGATGTTAACAAACCCCAATGGGTACAAAACATCGCAAAAATAACAGTGAATTAGAGGATATTGATATGAACAGAAATAAGATGTATACCATTACTCTCATTGCATTTATCATAATAGTAGGGGCAGCCTTATGGGCCATGAATGATAGCCGTAAAGAAAAAGCTATGATTAAAGAGATTCTTCCCAAGGCAGGCAAAATTACTGAAATGAAAGAGGCGCTGTCGGATCCCTTTATTCAGGAAAACTTCCCGGCAATTGAAAAAGTGTACAAAATCGATGGAATTCCCTCAGCTTTTATAGCCTCCGGTACCGGCTATGCAGGCACCATAAGAGCACTGGTGGTAATAGATAATGAGCAGGAAAAGACTTCGGGAATCCGAATCCTTGAACAAGGGGATACCCCCGATTATGCAGACCCCATAAAGGAAAACTGGTTCACCGATAGGTTTAAAGGCTTGAAATTGCTGGAATACCTTAAGCTGGTGGTGCTGGACCCTGAAAAGCCCACAGATATTGTTCAGGTAACAGGAGCCAGTGTATCCAGCCAGGCTGTATTAAATAATGTTAATTCCGCCATAGGCGCCTGGAACTATCTTGCTAAGGGAGTTAAAAAAGATCCTGTGGAAAACTACATACTTCAGGAAATGTGGGAAAAAGATGAAAACAGCTTCCAGATCTCCTGGCCGGAAAACAATTCCATAAGGGTCAATATTGATGAACTTAAGGATTTTCCTCAAGTCACAGTTGAGACCATATTGCAGAGAACCACCGGTGTGAAGATAAACATAACCGCTTCCGGCCCTTTGCTCACCGACGTGCTTACAAAAAACGGGATAGACATAAATAACTTCGAAGCTATTGGAGTCACCGGAAGAGACAACTATTACACCATGATAAGCAAGGATATAATCCATAACAGGGATATAATACTTGGAATCATGTTTGACGGCAAAGAAATAATAAGGGAGGAAAAACCTGTAAGAATAGTAGTGCCTGATGAGATGGGAGTTTATTGGGTCAAAATGGTCAACAAGATAGACCTGTACGAACACATATCACCCAAGGATATACAGAATGTTCATATTTTTGAGGCATTGACAAGAGATATTGAGCCATATTACTACGAATACTACGGCAGCAAGGACAAGTCCTACCTGGTGGGAAAAATACTCAGCAAATTTGACTTTGTAGATCCCAACGGATTCTTTACCATGGCGGGCTCTGACGGCCTTGTAAAGAATGAGACCATAAGCATAGTCAGAGACAGATACTATATAAAAACCGGAGGAGACAATGCTCCTATGAATATCAGTCCCGCTTTCAAGTTAGGCATGAATGTAAAGGAAATGAGCCACTTCTCCACAACCACAGATGCGGTGATATTTCCTGAAGTTATGATTAAAGTGATAGGCGAAGAAAACCTTCCCCAAAGCAAAGCGGTGAAAATGGCAGAAGTCCTTGAGGAGGCAGGTATGGTACTGGATAACAATGACGAACTGATATTGGTCGATACGAGCGGCAAAGAGCATCCTTTAAGCATAAATGAAATGGAAAGCTCTTATCTAATCCCTACAGAGGGACGCACCGATGCAGTAATAGGAAATATTTCAATAAAAGATGTGCAGAGAATAAGCAAAGTCCAAAAATAAAATGGGGATTGGCTATGATAAATACTAAAACAAAATATCTTCGGCCCTTAGTTCAGACATTGATATTTCTTTTTCTTACAATCATTATATCGGTATACAGGCTTTATATTAACGGACTGATTGATATTAAAATCCTGGGCATAGGTGATTTGAGTCCTTATGGCGGCTGGAGCGTCCTACGGGAAACAGCCTTGGGCAGCGGATATGTATTTGAAGGAATAAGCAAGAGCATGGCATTGACTCTGGCGTTGACCGCTTCAGCCATTATAGGAGGCCGGTTCTTTTGCGGATGGATTTGCCCTGTAGGAGCCATTCAGGACCTTGCTTCCCGGTTAGGCGGCAAAAGCGGCAAAGGTTCAAATCCTTTATGGTTTAAGTATCCTATACTTTTAATGCTATTGATAATCTCAATACTGGGATATGGGGCAAAAATCGCAGAATTTTCTCCATGGAGGGCACTTTTGAACCTTCCGGATATTAACTCAGGCTTTTTCATTCTGGCAGGGGTCTTTCTGGCTTCAATATTTCTCTCCAGGTTCTTCTGCCGTTATTTATGCCCTTTGGGAGCCGCCCAGGCACTTGTAGGCTCCATGAGCATATTATCCCTAAAGCACAGCAAAAACTGTACCCGGTGCGGCAGCTGCCTGAGAGATTGTCCTGTCGGCATAAGACTTTCTGCCGGAAGTGAAACTATTTCCCCCGAATGCATAAGATGTATGAAATGTGTGGAAAACTGCGCCGCCGATAAAGAAAATGATATCCGTCTCAAGATCGGAAATAAAAGTGTATCATTGACAGCTTATGCAGTTATTATGCCGATTCTGTTCGCAGTTTTGTGGCTTGGCCTGCCGCAGGTATGGAGCGGCAGCCAAAGCAGCGGTGATATCGTCCTGGGCAGCCTGAAGGATGGAACTTATCTGGGAGAGGCAAAGGGCTTTGCCGGGAAAATCATTACTGAAGTATATGTCACAGAGGGTAGAATTAGTGATATAAAAGTTATCAAACACCAAGAAAGCAAGGGTTGGTATGAAGAGGTCTATATGACACTGCCAAGAGAAATCATAAGCAAGCAGAGACTCAATGTAGATGCAATAAGCGGAGCAACAAAAACCAGCAAAGGGTTTATTGAAAGTGTGGAAAACGCGATTAAAAAGGCTCAATAGAAGAAACGTCCCCGTGTCTCTATTTTGCCATATAAAAAAGTACTGCTTAATGGCAGTACTTTAAATTTCTTATGGAGCTGGTGAACGGAATTGAACCATCAACCTGCTGATTACAAGTCAGCTGCTCTGCCTATTGAGCTACACCAGCTAATTTAAATGGCGACCCAGAACGGGCTCGAACCGTCGACCTCCAGCGTGACAGGCTGGCATTCTAACCAACTGAACTACTGGGCCATGTTCTTTTTTGGAATGGTGGGGACAATAGGGCTCGAACCTATGACCCTCTGCTTGTAAGGCAGATGCTCTCCCAGCTGAGCTATGCCCCCATTTTATGGTGACCCGTGGGGGAATCGAACCCCCGTTAC
>JAKJBT010000029.1 GCA_022706865.1 Bacillota bacterium | reverse complement strand
TCTGTTCCATATTTTCCATATCCACAGTATTCTCATCTGTCAGTGCAGGAAAGTCAAATTCCTGCTCCTTGTTTATATCCCAGTTCTTTATATCCAATTCATAGCTGAGCCTGGTTACTGAAGCCGGCTCCGCATTATCAGCCTCTAATGTGATTTCAACGATTTCATTTACTATATATCCGTCAATATCCACATAAGCCGTATATCCGAAGCTTTCAACAGTATACTTCTTAATATTCTCCTTCATGTCCGAAAGCAGTTTTTCCAAAGGTGTATCCCTCAGGAACTCCACATTCTTCCCGATGTACTTCTCGTAGTTCTCTTCAAACTTTTTGTCCTTGGAAAGCATATCCATGCTGTATTCCGCCAAGCTTTTAATCTGCTCATCATTCAATCTTATGGTATACTCTGTAGTCTTTACTTCCCCGTCGGGAGTGGTGAGCACCGTGTCCTTACCCTTGAACACATCTTCTTTCTTTAAAAGTCCAAGCCATTTTTCATTAATCGCATCCTGTGTTTCCCCGGAAATAATCTCCGATTTCCCTTCCCCCTGTTTATCGGCCATGTGCCCCTTCATTTCGCTTAATTTCATATACTTTCCAATGACCGGCAGCTTCATAAATATTTCTTCTCCATTCACGAAAAGGTCCAGATCAAAGCCCAGGCCGCCTAAGCTCAAATAGTACCTGAAAATCCCCTTTCCCAGTTCATCATCATATGCAACATTGAAGCTTCCCTTCATATTTCTAAAATAGTTCAGCTCCTTTATCTGCTCTTCTGTCATTCTGGACGTGTTAAAATCCATCACCAGGGAGAATTCCCCTTCTGTCCTGCCTTTTCTTATTTGCTCTGTTTTTTCCGCTGCTTTCTTATAGCCTTCAAGACTGTCGAAGCTGCAGCTGATTAATGCCGCTGCCAGCATTAAAGCCAATATCGCAATCATTAATTTTCTCACTGAAAATCCCTCCAAAACTATCTTACGGTATCATTATACAGATTCAAAAGCGGCATTTCTTGTATCTTAAATCACTTATTAAGCAGCATACCCCATGACTTTTTGCACAATATACGAATAATGCGAAATAATAAAGGCGGGAATGCCGCCTCTAAATATCGTTCTTTATCGTAAATACCGCCAGTTGTGTCCTGTCCCGCAGATCCAGTTTAATAAGCACTCTTGTGATGTGGTTCTTCACTGTGCCTTCGCTTAAGTATAGCTCATCAGCAATTTCTTTGTTATTCTTCCCCTCTGCTATCAGCCTGCATATCTCTTTTTCACGATCTGTCAGAAGCTCTGCTCTGGAATCCTTGTGCTTGGACCTGTCTCCCCGGGCAAGCTCTGAGAATTTGTCCAGCACCTTTACCGCCACCGCCGACTGTATAAGAGCGCCGCCGTTATAAACCGTACGTACTGCCCCGGCGATCTCCGACGGCGAGGCATCCTTAAGCAAATAACCTGAAGCTCCGCTTTTGATTGCATCATATATGTACTCATCGTCATTGAAGGTGGTAAGTACTATTATCTTTATATCCGGGAAATCCTTTTTTATCATACCGGTGGCTTCTACACCGCTTACTTCCGGCATCTTGATATCCATAAGCACCACATCGGGGCGGTGGCTCCTGCATGCTTCGTAAGCCTTTCTGCCGTTATTGGCCATCCCGATTATCTGAATATCCTCTTCTCTTCCAAGTATAAGCTTTAGGCCTTCCACCAGGATGTCCTGATCATCAACCAACAGCACTTTAATCATTTCTTACCCTCCAAGTATACGATACCCTTTAAATAAAATCCGTCGCTGCTTCCCGTTTCGAGCTTTCCGTTGAAAGCTTCCACCCGTTCCCTGATTCCCTTCAGACCGTATCCTTCTTTCACAGTCTCTGCTCCTGCGCCATTATCAGCTATGTAAAATGCTATGGATTCATTGGAATAATCAAGCCGGACCGATATCCTTGCCGCTTTGCCATGCCTTACAGAGTTAGTCATTGCTTCCTGGACAATATGGTAAACCGCTAAGTTCGCCGCCGAATCCTGAAGGTTAGACTCACCGGAAATTTCAAGCTTTATCTCCACACCGGTTTTTGCTGAAAACTCACTTACGAGCTTCCTTATGGATTCAACCGGTGCAAGGGCTGTACCGGTTCCCCTCAGAGTCTCAACCACTTCTCTGATACCTGCCATGCTGTCCTTAGCGGTTCTTACCGAGCTTATCAGCAGCTCCTCCGATCTTTTGGAGTCTTCCTTCAAAAGATGCTCAGCCATCTGCAGCTGCATGATAAGGGCAGTCATATTATGTCCCAGGGTGTCATGTATATCCCTTGCTATGCGGTTCCTTTCGTCAACCACCGAAAGCCGGTTCACTTCATCGGTATACTGTTTCAGCTTTTTATGTGCATCCAGAAGTTCTTTGTAGAGAATATCCTTCCGCTCCCTTTCTTCCTTGTTGTGCTGTGCAAAACCCGAAACAACCAGAATAAGCACATTGACCATAAGGAAAAAGACCAGCTGGGATACGTTTGAAAGGTTGAAATTATAGTAAATCAAATATATATATTTTATAAGAGATACCACGACTGTTGCAGCCCCGATCATTATACCCCTTCTGAGGCCCAGCAGCAGGGATGACTCCAATAATACGGCTATATAAAAGGAATGGAAAAAGTAGTTTATCAGGAGCCTTGAATTGTATTCAAGAATATATACCAATGCTATATCAAGGATAAAGGAGAGACAGTACAAATTGTTGTAACGCTTAATCAAACCTCTTCCAAAGCCAACCGCCAGGTACAGCGCAAATATGAATACAAGCACATATAGCCTCTGCCGCTGCGCATTTTCAAAATATAAGGCAGTACAGAACAATAAGGTAAGTAACACGGCCTTAATAATGTTAAAGAGTCTTCTCCCTTTTTCCATACCGATAACCTTCCATTGTTTTGAATTAATGAAAATATTATACAATATCAGATGCATTATATCCATGATTATTAATATATGCGCAGTATGCTCCCGTTTCAGCAGTATTTTAAAGGTTATCCCCATACTCATTATTCAATATACTTATGCTCACATACCTCTTTATCAAAAAAATTGCATTTATAGCGGCAGTTCTTTATGCTGCATTCCTTACAGCAAATGTTACCCATATCAAAGCAGCTTGATATGTCACATCTCAGGCATTTTTTCACAACATGTCCATTGGACTTTTTGTCCCTATTCTTAATAAAAATGCCCCTTTCATTAACTGTGAATAATTTTCTTGCAATCCCGCAAGCATTGGTTATCATAGAATTCTGTCCATAATCCAAGCAAACACCCCCCTTGAATATTAGTAGACATATAGTCCAACAATAATTTTATCTTACTGGACTATGCGTCCACTGTCAACATTTTTTACCCCTATTTGTCCATTTTTAGCCCGGATTGGACAAATTGTGTTAACATCATACTATAAAAATACGCAAAAAATTTATTGCAATATTCTGAGGTGCATTTACATGGAATTCGGTGAAAGATTAAGAGATCTGAGAGAAGAAAAAAATCTGACAAGGCATTTACTGGCGGATAAACTGAATGTTTCTTATTCGACAATATCAAAGTATGAAACCAATATAAGATTTCCGGATAAAGGCACATTAATAGCATTGGCTGATTTTTTCGATGTGTCCCTGGACTATTTGCTGTGCAGAAGTGATATTAAGGATACAGCGGACAAGACGCTCAACAAGTGCAAGGAGCAATTCCTGGTGAACTCCTCCGGGAACAGATATAGTGCTTATGAGGGCCTATCTCCGGAAGCTGTCGAGGAAATTGAGAAATTCAAGGAATTCGTACAGCATAAGTATGGAAAGAAGTAGATTGTATAATAGAGGTGCACAAGCATGGACAGCAATACTTCTGTATTAGATACAAACACCATTGCAGAAAAGTATGGCTCCCTGGTCTCCTCCATATGCCGGCGGATGATTCAGAATGCGGAAGATGCAAAGGATGCCGCTCAGGAAGCATGGGCGGAGATTATAAAAGGCCTGCCTTCATATAAAGGCGAGGCCAAATTGTCTACATGGATATACACCGTAACCTATCACTCAGTAATGCATTTCTGCCAAAAGGATAAGATTTATTCTACAAAATTCCTGCGCGACTATTTTCATGGTGATTCCCTTGAGGTACCCTGTGATATTGATTATGACAAATCTCTGTGGATAAAAGAAATGTGTGACAAGTGCCTGACAGGCATACTTCATTGTCTCGACCCTGAAAGCCGCCTGGCATATTTGTTCAGGGATGTTGCACAGCTTTCCTATGAAGAGATTGCCGTGATTATGGAACAGGACCCTGCAGCAACAAGGAAAACGGTATCCCGTAGCAGAAAAAAGCTCAGGAATTTTCTGAACAACGAATGTGTTCTGTTCAATCCTTCAGGCAGCTGTAAATGCCGCATGAAGAATCTGGTTGAAGATATAATGCTGCCGCAGGAATATCAGAAACTAAGACGCTTTGTATCAAGAGTCAATCTTTACAAAGAGTCCCAAAGCATACTGCCTCAAAAAAATTATTGGATCAGTATTTAAAAATGTGTCACAATTTCTCCCTGACCTTCTCTAATATTAATGAAAACCTTTAAAAGGTATAAAAAAACGGGAGGGTCATAAATGGATACAGAAAAAAGAGTCCAAATTTTGGAGCTTGCTTATGCAGGAGCTTTGGTCGATTCAGTAAGATGCTTGAACAATGAGGGCATACTTGAAAAGGTAACCGAACAAAAGAAAAAGGAACAGTTTGCATTAGGCAAACAGCAGGCAGAGCGTTTTGGCATACAAAAGCCTGAGGAAGTGTTCCAGAAGCTGTCGGAGATTTTCAACTGCGCTTCATGGGAAATCCTTAATAAGGAAATGGGTTTCACAGCAGTATCAAAAGTCTGCAAGCTGTGTGCACTGGCTAAAAGAATGGGTACGGAAAGCCCATGCCGCATCTACTGCCTCAATCCTATGGAAGGAATGATAAAAGGAATCGATCCTACAAAAGAATTTAATGTCGAGGAAACCTTGTGGGATGGAGAAAAGTGCTCAATAACAGTAAAATAAACAAATAAACCAAAAAATGGAACAGCCTTGTTCCATTTTATTTATATAATCTATTGCACAATTATCCTGATATTTATATTAAAGTTGGGCAATAAAGACTCATCAGCCTCCGTAAGGGTTATTTCCACAGGCACTACCGTTTCTCCGTTTTCCTGCACAGCCATATTTGATATCCTGGAAACCGTTCCTTCATATTCTTTGTCAGGATCAGCCAAAGGACTGACAGCAGCTTTGCCTCCCACTTTTATATCCTTGATAAAATCTTCCGGCACATTCGCCCATACTATCAAAGTATCCATATCCAAAATGCTCATAATCTGCTTTTCGGCGTTTATACGGTCACCGGCTGCATTATTGATTTTTTCGATAACTCCGTTAGGAATATCACATATTATTTCATTTCCTTTAATGCCGCTTTCAGCAATCTTATCCTTCAATGTCTGAAGCTGTGATTTGAGTGAGATAATATTCTGCTCTTTGATTTTCATATCCAGTACACTTATGTTATTTGAAGCCCTCAGCTTGCTTTTCAAGTTCTCCAGGCTTATTTTTTCATTCTCAATTTCCTTCTGCTTCTGCTCCAGTACTGCTTTGGAATCCTCAAACTCCTTTTGCGGTATTGCCCCCTCTTTTAGTAAAACTCCTTTATTTTCCAAATCCTTTTCAAGCTTTTCATATTCTATCCGGGCTTTTTCCAAATTATTTCTCGCCTGTATGATTTCGGGTTCATTTTCAATATTCTCATTGCTCCTATTGCCTATATCTTCTTTTAGCTTTTGCAATTCCAATTCAGCAATTTTCAATGAATCTTCCTTCTCTTTAATCTGCTCTTCAATTTCTTTTAAACTCAGTGTAATCAGCACATCGCCTTTTTTCACCCTCTGCCCCTCTTGTACATGTACTTTTTCAATGGAAGCGGGCAAATCTAACATTATACCTTTGGTCTGCTTCGTTTTGACTACTCCAAAGGCCTGAACTGTCTGCTGAACCGGAGTATTGGCCTGTTCCTGCTCCTGATCAGCCAATGCAGGCGACGCATCTTTTTTGCCGCAGCCTGCCGCAAATAGGATTATTAATGTTACCAAAAGAGCTATTAATATTTTTTTCATCATTCCCATACCCTTCCGCTCCTATTCATATTTAATGGCATCTATTATATTAAGCTTAGAGGATCTTAAGGCAGGCCCTAAAGACGCGGCTATTGTGATGGCAATCCCCACTATCACGCAAGCAGCCAAAGAAATCCATGAAATTTGTATAAAATCCTTAATTGAGCCTCCCAAAGCTTCTATAACCTTTTCTACATTCGCTACAAGAAGCAAGCCGATTATAATCCCGGTCAAGCCGCCTATCAAGCCTCCGGTAAAAGCCTCGACAAAAATCATTTTTATAGTCTGCCTTTTATTCATTCCGACAGAGCGCATAATGGCCAGCGAGCGCTTACGGTCAATAAAGCTTATTATCAGATTGTTAAAAACCCCGAAAACACAAATAACCAATGCCATAATTCCAAAGCCGTTAAATATCCCCAATATTTTGCTGTTTGCTTCCATGTTTTCTTTCATACTTTGCTCAACGGACCTGACCCAGGGATTTCTATTTTTGAATTTTTCCTGAATGCCTTTTGCTACCTCTTCCGGATCCTTATTTGTTTTTATATATATTTCACTGTACTCTTTAACCGACATATCGGATTTTAAGAATCTCTCCCCGATAAGTGCAAATTTGCCTTCGGAACGGTTTGATTCGATAAAGCCTATGACCTTATACTCAAATATGCCCTTTTCTGCTTTCAGCTTTAAGTAATCACCTTTTTTAATTCCATATTCATCTTTAAATATATTTGTAATAATAATGTTTCTTCCTTCATCCAGTTCTTTAACCAGCTTTTCAGCGTCACCCTCAATATCCAGGACCAAATAATCAAGGGTTTTGTTTTTATTAACTCCAAGCATGGATCTTATTTCAGTATTTTTACCCATGACTTGAGTTTCTCCGTATTTAAAATATTCTCCATATGTATCCAGGACTCCGTCCACTGAAAGCAGCTTGTTCTCTGTGGAACGATCCGCAGGCCAGGACCAGAAGGATATATCATATTTAACCTCCTTGTAGTAATTTACCGTATCATTGATTATGCTTTGGCTCAGGGTATAGATCATCAAAAGCACTGAAATGGACATGCCCAGCAGGATAATATTGTTCAGGCTATTTTTATTATCCCGCAGGTTCTGGGCAGCCAATATTCCTTCACTTCCGAAGACCCCGGCATATATGAACCGAAACAGCCTAAGAAAACCATTTGTTATATGCGGCACAAGCATCACAACGGCAGGCACCAGTAAGAACATGCATATAACACCCGCAGCTATTCCGGTATTATCAGGAGCAGCCCTCGGTACCACAACGGCTATTGTCAAAAATAAAACTCCCGATACAGTTTTCCATCGCTTCTTTTTGACTTTTTTCTCTATGGAGTTCAAAACAATATCCCTTATCGCAATCTTGGAAACCTTTCTGACAGGCAAAAAGGAGCTTATCAGTGACAAAACCAATCCGACACAGAATCCCATAATTAATTGTCCGATGGTAAAGTAAGCCTTGAAGTCAATATCTGACTCCCACATAGGTGTTATCTGCATGACCATGAGCTTTAAAATGCTTATTCCCAAGATATCTCCCAGTATGCCTCCTATAATTCCGTATACCATGCTTTCAGCCATTAAAACACGGTTGGTCATTTTTTTAGTTGCACCGATACTGCGGAATGTCCCTATTACGGGAAGCCGTTCAGCCATAATAACTTTGAAAGATGTATAAATAATAAATGCACTTAAAATCATTACAAATACAACTATTACTAAAAACATTGCCGATACTTGCTGAGTTTCACTTTTTAACATTGCCTTTGATATGGTCGGCTCCACCCTGTACCCAGGATAAGCCTTTGAAAGCTCCTCCACCATCATATCCTGGTCAGAGGAATCTTCAAGACCTACGTATATTTCAGATACCTTTCCCTTGTTACCGTACAGCCCTGCCATTGTTTCCCTCGGCACAACAATATATCTGCTTTCACCATCCTCTAAAAAAGGGCCAACGGGTTGTGAAATTCCCGATACTATAAACCACTTTTTAACTCCATTCATATAAATTCCCATTGGATCGCCGGGCTTTAATCCATATTCTTCCGCCATTCCCTTTCCGATGATAGCCTTATTGCCTTTAAAAGGTATAAGTTCATACTGCTGCTCCAGTATAATTGGATTCATTTTGTCCAGGTCTTCCAGGTCAATACCTTGTATCCCTATCCGTACAGTCTCACCCTTTGCCTTATATTCTCCGCCCCCCTGTACCATGCCGACAGCATATTTCACCCCTTCGAGGCGGTTATCCAGCAAGTTTGGGGAAATAGCCCATGATTTTGCCTGTTCCCCTGCCGTGACTATGATATCGGCACTGCCGAAATATTTTCGCACCTGTTCCATAATTATCATCTCCACTGTTGTAGAAACAGCCGTTGATGCAAAAAACAAGGCTGAAGACATTATAATGGAAAGAAGGATCAAAAAAGTCCTAAGCTTCTTTTCTTTTATATTTCTGAGAGTAAATTTAATTATAATCGACACCTGTTCACCTTCTGTTCATTAGGCAATCCATCAGTATATACGAATAATATTGGTAAAGTACTTCCTTTTTTATCAGAACCAACCAGATTCTTATTCAAGTATTGTAAATAAAAAAGCAGTTTTCCTGAAACTAAATCCCGGAAAACTGCTTAACTCATCCGTTTCTACATGCCATTCCAGCTATTCCATGAGGTTTCGCCGTTAAGCCTCCTCTTTCCTGAAAAGCCCTTGCCGCCGGGGTTCAATGTAAACTCAAATTCACCCGTCTTATTACCTTCAACAAAAGTTCCCTTGAAGACATTTCCTATTATTCTGCCCTCCAGGGTGAATTCCGCATTACCGTATACCCCTTTTATCACCCCTTGCTCTTCGGTGATAATCATTGAACCGTAATCAGTCATCCATAAACCGGCAAAGGAGGAGGCCGCTGCTTGAGACTGCGCCGCATTTCCCTGCACCGGAGCCAGCATCATACTGCCGCTGTTTACGGCTCCTGGATTTAAACCAATGTTTGCAGCCGGATTCTTTATGCTTTCTATAGGGCTTTTAATACCGGTCACGGGATTCGATACAGGATCTACAACTTTTTCCTGTATGGAAATCACAGTATTTTGTTTCGGCAGATTAGCCTCCTGCTTTACACCTTCAAGGGGGTCATAGCTCAAACCCTTTACTATTCCGTCATGTTCTATGGTTATTGAATAGCCCAGCTTCAAATCCTCCGATACATTCTTAAAACTGTAAGTGCTCCTTGAGCTTATTTGCGCTCTTCTGCCGGCAGCCATTCTCTGTGTACCGCCTGTATCCGGTTCATCCGCCTGAACTGCCTTTTGTACCAGAACCCTGCCGTTCAGCTTGGTAGACAGAGTCACATCACCGGTGTAAGATTTTGCGCTTTTACTTATGGAATTGGTAATAGTACCGTCGATATCATTTCCGTTATTGGTGTAATTTATATTCAGAGTGTTTAAGGTAGGATTGTAAACTATTTGTTCCCTGGGAAAAACCGTTCCTTCAAATGACAGCCTGGGATATATCCTGTCCCCTCCTATAAGTTCCGCGGGCAGTGAAAACACACCCTGGGACACATTTGCAGACAGCACATTTTCTGCTGAATCCCTCTCAATAACTATATCCAAAGGCCCTGTATAGTTTCCTGAGACCTCTCCCTTTATCACATCATTGAACGCATCCCCAGTAAGAGTTATCCTCTCAAAGGGTACCCTGGCATATCCCAATTGACTGCTTCCTTCATATGTCCACAGGGCTACTCTCTCATGAGGCCTGTATACATCGAGTGATACGTAGTCCTCCGGACTCAGGGGTACGCTATATGTAAACCTACCCTTGCTGTCAGTCATTACCTTATAGTTTTCGTTGCCGCTGTTTTTTCTTTTTATATTGATTGTAACCTCTCCTATATAAGGATCATTACCCATCGAAGCGGTTCCTTCAATTTTATCCGTATATGCATCTGCACTGCCTGACAAATATACATATATACGGTTTGGAACTATGTTTGTAGTATCTCCTGTCCAGGTCAGACTGCCGTCTTCCAGCCAGGTGTTGATTTCTCCGTCATATATTGCTTTCCCGTTCACTGTAGCCCGCAAACTTGCGCACTTCCAGGCACCGCCCAGTATTCCGTCGCTCTCCTTTGTCAAGAACACCTTCTTAATATTTGCTATAGGAAAATCGTGGGAATCTACATATAAGTAGTAATAGTCATTGTCTCCCCTCTCAAAATCGTTATACCACTCTTTATCCAGCGCCTTGCTTTTCCATTGGGTTCCATCCTCCAATATCATACCAAAGTAAATATCATCATCCGTACCGGCACCGTCCGTATCGGAAGTCCTGATCTGAACAGTAAGAGTGCCTATTGACCGCCCATCCTCATGATATGCATCCAGATTCCATTTATCCGAAAAACCGTGATACAGCCCTCTTTCTGCATCCTGCAGCAGCTTGGAGGATAATGCTATGGACTCGGAATAAGCCCTGTCCAGCCTTTGCATCCTTGTCATGCCCCCAAAGGGCTTGCCGGCGGCAACCTTGCCCTTGCTCAGCAAATCTTTGACCTCATCATAAGAATAGCTGTAAACCCAGTTGCTTCCCCCTGCTATACCCGTATCCAAATAAATATCCTTAAAAAAGTCCATCCAATCTTCATAATCCTCTTTGGAAGCACTTATGCCGTAAGTGTTAAAGGAAGCCTGCCGGGCAAGGTCTATCACACCGCCAGCATCAAAGCTCAGAAAAGTCCTCTGCATGTTAGCAGGGCTGTATTGCTCATGAGCCTTCCCCTTATCCTGATAAAGCAGCTTGTCTGCATAAGCCTCCAGCTTGCCGTGCATTTCCTTTGCATCATCTGAACTATTCATATATACTCCATTGACTTCAGGGTCAGGATTAACATAAACCCCATGGCAGTATAAATCGCCCACCGCATGAGTGACCCAGCCGGCAGCCCAGGCTATCTTCTTTTCGTCACCCGACTCAAGGGCCAGGCGAAGCTGTTCTGCAACAAAACTGCCTACTTTCTCATAGTGGTACCTCTCGAACCAAGGGGCTCTGTCAAATATAATAGCGGCAGTATTTGCAGGTATATCAGGGCCGGTTGCACCCCAGGCCGCAATATTGGGGTACTTTTCCATCGCTCTCCTTATGATGCTGGTTTCAGGGAGTGCCCCAGCCACATCCACAGTCAGCACAGCATGGGCACCTGCCTTAAAGGCGCTGACTTCCACAGGCTGCAGTATCATAACAGAAATAAGCAATACAACAATTAACCTGCTGCATATCTTTTTAGATGCCTTCATCATGCAATCCCTCCTAATAAAATGGAAAAAATTCAGCAATATTACATGACAAATGATATCACCAAAACCATAAAATTACTTCCAAATAATTGATTCCTTTGTATAAAATTGCACGCAAATAAAAAAATGCGTCTTACGACGCAATTATTTATATTCCAATACCAATCCGACTCCCACTTCTCCAAGTTCCGCAACCTCCGATAATGCCAGCTTGGATTTCAAGTCTGTGCAATGGCAGGCATGAAGATTTTTTACACCTGCCTGCTTAAAATATTTTTTTGTCAGCTCCAGGGCCTCTTCTTCAGGGTTCAATAGGTGAAGCCCCCCTATAACATCCGCAATCCTGTCGTCATTGCAGACTTTTTTTGCATACTCTATAATATTGCATATGCCTGAATGGGAGCATCCGGTAATAATAACCAGCCCGCTCTCCGATTTATAAGCCAGGGCGGTATCATCCCTCAGGAAATCCGGTTCATCAATGCCTTGAACCCTTCGCTTTCCTATAGGCTTCTTATTCTCAAAGCTGTTTGTCCTTTCTATTTCACCCAGGAATACCAGCCTTTCTGTAATCCAGAAGGGCTCCCTTTTCAAATTCATATCAAAAAAATCTCCCAGTGCCTTCTCGGTAATGACAGAACCTATTACTTCATTATCATTGTACTTACTTTCAAAAGCCTGTGGATGAGCAATAAGAACAGGCTTCCTGAATCCGATTTTTTCAATCATTGCCTCCGAATACATCCTTATCATTGGCTCAAGCCCCCAGGTATGATCGTTATGCCCATGGGATATAGCCGTATAATCCACATCATACAGGCTGATTCCCAGCTTCCTGGCATTGGTGATAAAAATGTCCGAGTAACCCGTGTCGAACAGAATGTTTTTCCCGTCCGCACGGATAAAAAAGGACACACCGGGTTCCCCCAGCAGATACCGGTCAATTATCGTATTGTTGTCAACCAGAACTGTGATTTGCATAAATACTCCCTCATCTCAAGATATTTTGCTGTTACATCAAGATATATTAATTATCATGCTAAACCACTTTGCCGAATAATCCGGATAACTCATATGACTTTATACAAGTTCCCCCGGAGGATTCCCTGTTCTCAGTGACAGCTCCTCTTTCCCAAGCAAAACAGCCTGAAACCCCTTGCTTGCCGCAATCATACCCGCCGCCTCCAGGCTTTTCCTTGACAATACATTAACAAAAACCTTCCTGTTATTAAAAACAGGAAGGCCCAAACTTTACACGGATTTTTTATAGCATCCTACTTTGCACCCTTAATCACTCTGATTTCTACATCTTGTTTTTCAACCTTTGAGCTGATTGCATCAACCTTGGTTTCAATCACGCCAAGCTTTTCATAAGTCTGGCTATATCCGTCGAACAAGGCCTTAGAATCGGTATCAAGCTTGTTTTCAATACGCAAAACATCTTTTTGCAAGTTTCCGACCTTCGCATCCAGGCTTCCGACCTTCGCATCCAGGCTTCCGACCTTCGCATCCAGGCTTCCGACCTTCGCATCCAGGCTTCCGACCTTCGCATCCAGGCTTCCGACCTTCCCGTCCAGACTCTTAAATTCCTTATACAATTTTTCCATTAATGCAAGCATTTTTTCTTCCAAGGTCTTCACTCCCTTTTGGATATTATAACATATTTTAGAAGCAAATAGATATAGCTGTTTTATCCATATTTTAGGCTATTCATGTATTGTTTCAAAATGATCCTCAAATGCATCCAGTTCTTCTGCCAAGTATCTTGTTTTTACCCTTTGCCTGTCCCCTTCATGTAACTTCTTCTCCATAATACCCCCCTATATATTTATTTTTAGTATTCCATATCATTTTATATCATTAAATGCCATAACAGTATTGCAACCGTCTTTATTATCACTATAATTGGTGCAACCATAAAATCTATCTTCACTATTCTTGCTCTTCTTTACAATCATATATCCATCTTTGCATTCTGGACATTTAAAAATATCCTTTCTTACAACTCTATCATTTGTCATAAAATCACACACTTCCGGATCATTAGTACATATATATAACGGTAATCCATAGTTTTTATTAAACTCATATTTTATTGGGTAATTACAATTAGGGCATCTTAGCTTGAACATTTCGACAACATTCATATTCATCTCTTCGGAATGCTCAAGGTTATAATCTTTTATTAGTTCAACAAGAAATCTTGAAGGTCTGTGAAGCGGGGCTGCAATATAAACCCTGTTTTTTGTCCGTGTTAACGCAACATAGAAAAGCCGTCTTTCCTCTGCAAAGGGCATGCTGGTATCTTCATAGGTTACCAGCTTAATAATCGGATCATCCTCAATCTGACATGGAAATCCAAATTTGTTTTCCTTCATATTGACTAATATTACATTGTCAAAGCCTAATCCCTTTGAACTATGAGCAGTCATACAGGTAATATCTGCTTCAGGGTATTTATTGCATTTAAGTTTATTATTTGATATTTCTTCAAATTCTCCCGTTCTTAATAGCGTATAAAAGTCAAAGCCATATCTGCCTATCATAAGTATTGAGGACTTCGTACCAAACTCTGCCAGTATTTTCCCAATTGCCTTGACAATAGCTCCGGCAAGGTTTTTCTGTACATTAAATGAATCATCATATTCTTCCAGCACAATCGGATTATCAAGGTGTTTAGGTGATATAAGCTGCTTTTTTATCTGCATTGAATTCTTTTGAATAAAGTTGCCCACAATATCAATCAATTCCTGAGAATTTCTATAGGTATGAGTAATCTGAAGCTCTGTACCGCTGCCCATCATTTCTCTGAACTTAGTAAATAGAGTAATATCAGAGCCTGCAAAAGCAAAAATAGACTGCCAGTCATCTCCTACTGCTACTACCTTAGCTTTTGTAATATCCGAAAGGCGTTTGGTCAAATTAAATCGTTGTTTGGCTATGTCCTGAAACTCATCAATAATGATATATTTGTAAGATAAGTCTATACCGCACTTTTCCATCTCCAGCAGATAAAAGTTTGCATCATTTATCATGTCTGCAAAATCAATCTGATTATTACTCATTAATATTTCCTGATAGTAATTATATACCTGTTCGGCAATATCCAGGAATAGAAGCGTCCTCACATTGTCTGTCTTTTCTCTAAGTACCGAAAATCCATCTGCATCATATCCTGAAGTTTTAAATTGCTGAATAAATTCAAGTAAAAACCAGATAAGTTTATATACATACTTGTCCTTACCTGTTTCAACGATTTTTTTATATATTATATCTAAGTCTCTTGGCTTTAATATAAATCCTTTTCTCTGAAGTTCTTCTTTCAAATGATCCAGCAGTGAACGTTTATCATTGTAATATGACCATGTTTCTATCAAATTTGTCTTAAAATTTCTGTGCAGTTCTCTTTTATCGGCTATACCCTTTTTATACTTTTTCAGCTGTTCCGGAGTAAACCTATTGCTAAATAAACTTTCAGTAATTCCGAAGTGCTCGATATAGCATTCATTTTCTCCCTGTTTTATAAAGAAATCCGGTGTGTATTTTTTCTTTGAGCCCGGAATTGCAAATGGATATATTTTTTCGTATTCATAATCGATACTGTTTAAATATAGAAAATTTGCAATCTGTACTTCCTGAACAGAACGCAAATACTCTCCTGTAAGTGTTTTTACATATTTGCTCCTCTGATTCTGAACCCTTTTAATATACTCTCCAAGTCCGCTTTTTAGTGTCTCATAATCCATTGCTGCTTTGTATGCATGATATGCATTCAAACTGTCAAATTTTAATATGTCTTCCGGCAAATCAAAATAATATCCTAAGAACAATATAAGATTTCTCATCAGTTGTTTATTGTTAAAGACTGACTTTTCCAGCATCTCAAAAACAATTTTATATGCATACATATTAACTTCCGGAGGCTCTGGGGTTGAACGTTTGATAATTTCATAAGCAAAAGAATGAAAAGTACATATCTTTGCTGCTATCTTAAGCTTTTTATTAATCCGGTCTTTTAGTTCATCTATTGCTTTATTTGTATATGAAATAACTATGATATCCTCTGGTCTGATCCCCTGCTTTTCTACCAGAAACTTAACTTTGGCCGCCATCGTGGTAGTTTTCCCCGCACCTGCGCCGGCCACAAGCAAGCAATGATTGTCATCCGTTAAGACCGCACGCCGTTGCTCATCATCAAGCCTAATATTTGGATCAATATCTGATAACAAATTGTCAAAATAGTCTTCATACTCTATCAATTTTCTACTAATATAATTTTCATTATGAGTTTCAACACTTTTTGAAAAGTGCTGCATCTTTGAAAAAAAACGCTCGGCTTGAATATCATCGATTTTAAGAGTTGATGCATTAGTCTTTATGTATTGCATAGTCAAAGGATTTGCTATTGAATCAAAATACTTTTTGTATAGGCTGTAAAAATGATTTGATTCCTTTGCTGAGATGTATTTATCTGTGTTAATGATTTGATTGTAGTCTTTATCAAATGATATTAGTGCATTTTTAAACTCATTATAATCAAAAGCTTGTAACGGAACTTCTTCAGACACCTCATACATGTTTATACTATTATTCTCTAATTGATTTATAAGGTTTTCTTTTTCTTCGGATCTTATACTATCGGAGATTATATAATAAGAAGATGGTAATCCGCAATGGGGGCAAGCAATGCTCTTATTTGATATTTGTTTGCCGCATTCAGGACAATTTATAAGTGCCATCTTGTACCTCCAAACAATTGGTAAATAATAGCCCGATGATATATTTCTACATTTTATTTGTTTTTCCTTTATCTTCAAATAATATTCATGGACATTACGGTTTTGTTTTCCGTAAAACTAACAGCATTTTCTCCCTCTATTACCTCATAATATAAAAAGCCTCCCTGCCGTTTTTATGTCAGGAAGGCCAAAACACAATATATATTTTAATACCCGAGTTCTTTATTCACAATAATTACATGCATCCTTCCCTTTATGCCCTGTCTTCTGATTATAGTATATTCATTGCAGATTCTTCCCTCTGAATTGCAGTCCATGCAATGTCCTGTTACAGTACATGGAGTGCCTTTATTAAGTCTCTTGGTGTTGGCAGGAGCTGCTGTTTCTTCAACTCTTAAAACCGCTTCTTCAATATCTTTGACAAGTTTATTGATTCCTACAATAACAATAACCCGGTCAGGCCCATACAGCATTGAAGCGACCCTGTTGCCGGTCCCGTCTACATTATAAAGCTCTCCGTTTTCGGTAACAGCATTGCTGCTTGTCAAAAAAGCGTCAGCGAAAAATCCCTGTCTGAAGATCTCCTTCATTTCCGCCGGCGTAAGCCCTTCCTTATACCTGTCCAAAACCTTATAATTACCTTTTCTGATAAAGTCAATAGCACCAATTTCAAAAAGAGTCATGGAACCGCCGATACCTATCGTGCTTCCTTCCGGTATAAGCTCACCTATCTTTTTCAATGCTTCTTCTTCATTTTCTGCTTTGTAAGCCGAAATATTGTGCTTTTCCAAGTTCTCCACAGTTCTTTTAATGCGTTCATCAACTACGAATTTTAAGTTTTTATCCATTATACATCCTCTCCTTTCTTATTATGCCATCCTGATAGCAAAGGCCGGGCAGGACGGAATACAATATCCGCATTGTATGCACTTTGACTGATCTATGTATGCCTTGCCGGTATGATTGAAGCTGGGGGCATCACTGTGGCATACTTCCATACATTTGCCGCAGCTGATGCACACCGGCTGTAAAACTTGTATACTTTTCTTATCCTTGATTTTCACAATGTCATCTAAATCTTTTTCCCCGTTAAAATATTTTACATTGTACATGACCTCTTCCTTGCTTACCATTCCTACGGCTATAGAATGGCAGTAATCCAAACTTCTGGCATATTCCATACAGTCTTTGTACTCGTCTATTAAAGTACCGCCCCCCAATACTTTCATCAGGTATATACCCTTCCCGTTTTGCCAGCACAGGGATATGGCATTTCTCATATCTTCCTCTGTCCCTTCCAGTATTCCCCGGCCGGCTTTGTTAAGCAGCGGAAAAACAATATCAATATCCTGTCTCTTTGCTGCGGCTTCTACCACTTTCACATTGTGCGTCGATATCCCCACTGCCTTAATTATCCCTCTGCTCTTATAGTCCAGCAGGCACTGCAAAGCACCTTTCCGTATGTCAAAAACATCGGTATTGACCTTTGCTGCATGAAGATGAAAAATGTCAATATAGTCTATACCCATACCTTCCAGTGCTTCTTTTATGGCTTTTTCCATTTCTTCATAAGATGCGGCTATCGACTTTGTTGCAATTACCGGTCTGATCCCCGTCTTTTTAATCGCTGATTTTATCGGCGAATATGTTCTATACATCTGTGCCGTATCCACAAATGTTATTCCGCTTTCCAGGGCATATGCAACAACTTCAGCGGATTCTTCATCCGGAAGGTTCTTTTGAATGGGCCCCATAGGCAGTGCTCCAAAGCATAATTCAGTAACTTCAATTCCGGTATTTCCTAAAACATTCTTTTTCAATTCGCCACCCCCTGCACAGTTATTTTATATTTCCAATCTCTGATCTCTGACTATAAAATGG
>JAKJBT010000123.1 GCA_022706865.1 Bacillota bacterium | reverse complement strand
TTGGCAGCCTTTAATATCTTGGGATTGGTTGTATCATTGAAGGGATTTGCAGCCGGTAAAGGAGCTTCTGTTCCTGTCATTTTTTCATACAGCAATACTGCCAGCTCGCAGAATTCTTCACGGGTAATGGGTGACGGGAAATCAACCAGAACCTTATCTGTAACAAGGTTTTGATCCTTTGCCTCATTGACAACGGGAGCAGCCCAAGCGGATAAGCCTTCTTCTCCTGCTTCTATATCGTCGCTGGGAGCGGCTTCTCCGCTGACTATGAATTGTGCCGTGCCGAATTTTCCATATTCAAATTCTTCAGGTTCCATTGTTGAGGAACAGAATACCCTTACTTCGTAAGTGCCCGGCTCAGAGGGTGCATTGAATTCATAGGTGTTGCTAACGGGAAGATCTTGTATATATGCACTAACATATGTGTTTTCTAATCTTTCATCTGACCTGGTTATTCCTAACCATGCCCCTTCGGTAAGTTCACCGGGAGTTAAGCCCTTTACCGTTACGGACATCTTTTCTTCAGGAAGCACAGGGCTTTTGGATATGACTATGTCCCCAGGCTGCGCCTTGCTGGATACTACCAGAAACTCAGTCATACCGAAGAAGGAATTTACGGGCTCAGCATTCGAATCGGAAAATACTCTTACTTCATATTTGCCGAACTTGTATGGAGCCTCAAATCGATATGTGTTATCGGCAGGAAGATCTGAAATATATTTGTCAACTGATGTATTCTCTATTTTTTCACCGTTCTTGGATATAGCTAACCATGCACCTTCTTCTATTTGCTCTTCTGTCAAGCCTCCTATTTTTACGTACATAGGCTCTTTTATTTTTACTTCAGCTTTGGAAACCGCAATATCTCCAGGTTTTGCTTTTGGTGCAGCTACAGAAAATGCTGTTTTAGCTATAAGGTTACCCTCGTAGTCCATAAGTCTTAATTCAAATTTGCCGAGTTGGAATGGAGCTTCGAATTCCCATACATTATCTGCAGGTAAATCTGAAATATATACATCGACAGGAGTATTTGATAATCTTTCTCCTTCTGCCGAAATTCCAAGATAAGCGCCATCCTCGATTTCCTGATCAGACAATCCGGTTATGGTAGCATTGCCCTTCTCCTTGACTGTGTACTCCGATTTATTCACAGTTACTCCGCCTGCCGCAAATACAGGTATGTTCATAATCATTGTAAGGATTAAACATAAGGACAAAACGATACTTAGAATTCTCTTGTTCATTATAACTCCTCCTTTTTAGTATGCATATAAACATTGTAACATCGGGGAGTTGAGAATTCTTTCAACATATTGACATAAGCTTTCGAAAAATTGCATAATACTTTATGAATTATCAATGGAATGTAAAGAGGCTGCGGCCTCAGTTCGCACTAATGCCGCAGCCTCTTGGCTGTTACTTCTTTAACTCCTGCTTCCCTGTTACTTTGCTCTTATCATCCATTTTAAAGCCTGATTTGGCATCATCTGTCGTAAAATATACATTCCCGTCTACGGTTGCATCAACCAGCTCGAAGTTCTTTGCGGAAACATAAAGATCACCCTTAAAGGTTCCGCCCTGGATTCTGGCATTTGGGCTTTTGATAGTAAGCTTTGGGGCTGTTAATGTATACCTTGCCGTTACGTTTTTGTCTGCATCCTGCGCATAAAGACCTATTTTACGCTTGAGATCCTTAGCCGGATCGTTCTTGTCGTGAAATTCGCCTTCCAGTACAAGATCCTCGTTAATTGTCAAATCCTTCGTAGTACATATTATCCAGGTGCCGTTACTGCTTATGGCCTTCTTGAAGGCATCGGCATCAGCTACGATTGAGGCGGTTGTGGTTGCATCCGGTGTTGTTTCCGGAGGCGTTGTCTCCGGCGGCGTCGTCTGCGGTGGTGTCTCGGGAGCTGCGGGCTCTGAAGTACAGCCTGCCAATAATGCAATAATAACCGCAAATACTAATACAATGACTTTCCCTTTCATCGGAAATCCTCCTTGCAAATTTTATATTTACTTCAAATTACATTATTGCCTGAATTATAGAATTTAATGTATCATATGTTTTTACAGACTGTCGCCGAAATCCTTACGGAATTTTTCAACAAGGTTTTCCTGCCAATTTGATACGGGCTTCAGCCTTCCGAAGAAAAATCTCAGAATTCTTGGTTCTTCCACAAAGGAAAGCCCTTCGATTAAGTTACGGTTTTCATAGAGCCATACTAAACGGTCAATTGCATATTTTACCTGGGAAAGGGTATACACACGGCGAGGCACTGCAAGCCTTAGAAGCTCCATATTAGAAAACACTTCGCTTCCATCAGGGTTTCTCTGCTCTGATAAGGTACCACGCTCCATACCGCGAACACCGCTTGCAATATAAAGGGCAGATGCAAGAGCCCCTGCGGGGTATTCGTCCTGAGGTATATGCCTAAGGAACTCCATTGCATTTATATGACAGCCGAGCCCTCCTGCGGGGGTGATAACAGGCACACCCTTTTTAACAAGCTCATCAACCATAAAAGCAATGAATTGAGGGCCTTGATTTATAATATCCTCGTCCATTGTTTCGTCCAGCCCTACAGTCAGGGCTTCCATCTCGCGTACAGACATCCCGCCGTAGGTGAGGAAGCCTTCATACAGCGGCACCAGTTCACGCATTTTTTCAAAGAGTTCGGTACTGCTTGTGCATATTCCGCCTCCCCGGGCACATCCGAGCTTTCGGGCGGAGAAGTATATGACATCGCAGAGAGAAGCTATCTTAAGGGTTATTTCCCTTATGCTCATGTGTATATATTGCTCTTCACGGCACTTGATGAAGTATATATTATCGGCTAACAGGCTTGCATCAAGGACAAGGATTATTCCATGCTTATCACATACGCTGCGTACTTTTTCAAGATTCTTCAAAGAGAAGGGTTGGCCTCCAATAAGATTGGTGCCTGCTTCCATACGTACAAAGGCGATTTTATCCGCACCATGCTCTTCTATTAAAGCATTAAGCCTGGTTATATCCAGATTTCCTTTAAAAGGATTGGTGCTTATCGGTTCAAGTCCGGCATCCGTTATTATCTCTTCAACTATTCCACCGTTCAGCACTATATGAGATTTTGTTGTGGTAAAGTGATAATTCATAGGCACAATCATTCCGGGTCTGACCAATGTCTGGGAGATAATATTTTCGCAGGCCCTTCCCTGATGTGCAGGCAGGAAGAATTTCATGCCGAATATCTCTTTCAGCTTGCTTTCAAGCCTGTAGAAGGTTTCACTCCCTGCATAGCTGTCATCTGCCGTCAGCATGGCTGCCTGCTGTCTGTCACTCATAGCATTTACACCGCTGTCTGTCAGCATATCCATGAATACATCCCTATTTTTGAGCAGGAAAGTATTGTTGCCGGCTTCAGTTATAGCTTCAAGGCGGTGTTCAACAGGAGGGAGCTCAAGCTTCTGTACAATTCTTACCTTGTGCATTTCGAGGGGTATCTGCTCATTACTAAAAAAGTTTACATTTGCCATTTTAACTACTCCTTCATTTTTAAAATTTGTTTTACATGAACATTTACTACTTTTGTAATAATAGTCAGGATCCATAAAACCACCTCCCTCGGTCAGCACAAAATAAAAATTCCGTCCTCTGAATCTCAAAGGACGGAATATATATCCGTGTTACCACCTTATTTTATCGGCACCTCACGATACCAACCTTATCAAGTACTTGCGGGTTACGCAGTTATACTTTAGCACTGTAACGGGTGCAGGCTTCCGGCATCAGTCTACTTGGGACAAACCCTTTCAATGAGCAGCTCTTGAGATGTATTCAGAATGCTTTCCCTTGCTCCTTTCACCAACCGGCAGCTCTCTGTAAGGTACACACTATTCTTACTTCTTCTCAGTCATAGCTTTTTGATATTATTCACATTATAATTGCATGCCGGATATATGTCAATATAAATATTAATATTTAAAGGAATGGTCAACAATATATTTAGCAGTCAGATTCTTTGTCAAAAAAGAGGAAAATGTGATTATTTGTCGAATAGAGTAGTTCAAATAGGACTATCGGGCTACATTCGTCCGATAAATAGGGCTAAAGAACTATATACTGGTTG
>JAKJBT010000122.1 GCA_022706865.1 Bacillota bacterium | reverse complement strand
CGCAGATGTCCAAATTCCTGAGGGATATGATAGCAATTCCAAGCGAAAGCTGCGGTGAAAAAGAGGTTATCAACCGAATTGCCGAGGAAATGAGGGCTGTCGGTTTTGACAAGGTAGAGATAGATCCAATGGGCAACGTAATGGGCTATATAGGGCACGGCAAACACCTGATAGCCATGGATGCCCATATAGATACAGTAGGGGTCGGAAATATAAAAAATTGGGAGCATGATCCGTACAAGGGCTATGAGGATGACGAGATAATCTTAGGCAGAGGTGCCAGCGACCAGGAAGGCGGTATGGCCTCAATGGTATACGCCGGTAAGATAATCAAGGACCTGAAGCTGGAGGATGACTTCACATTACTGATTACGGGCACCGTGCAGGAAGAGGATTGTGACGGCTTATGCTGGCAGTACATCATTAAGGAAATGAATATCCGCCCGGAATTCGTGGTCCTTACGGAACCCACCTCCCGCCGTATATACAGGGGGCACAGGGGCAGAATGGAAATCAAGGTGGCAACCCAGGGTGTAAGCTGCCACGGCTCTGCTCCGGAAAGAGGGGACAACGCCATATATAAGATGGCTCCCATACTCATGGAATTGAAAGAGCTGAATGAAAGGCTCATCAGCCATCCATTCCTGGGAAAAGGAACCCTGACAGTATCTGAAATATTCCATACATCTCCGTCAAGATGTGCAGTGGCGGACAGCTGCTGGATTTCGGTAGACAGAAGGCTGACAGCGGGTGAAAGCGGAGAGTACGCTCTTAATCAGATCAGGGAGCTTCCTTCGGTCAAAGCAGCTAAAGCTGAGGTGACAATGTATCCATACAGCAGGCCATCCTATACAGGGCTGGAATATCCCACGGAAGCGTATTTCCCCACCTGGTTCATAGAAGAGGACCACCCTGTTTGCAGTACCTTGCTGGAAGCATACAAAGGACTTTTCGAGGATGAGCCGGTATTGGACAAGTGGACATTCTCCACAAACGGAGTTTCAATAATGGGTAAATACGGCATACCTTGCATAGGCTTTGGACCGGGTCATGAAGATCAGGCCCATGCCCCAAATGAAAAGACCTGGAAGGACGAATTGGTGAAAGCCGCTGCCATGTATGCGGCAATTCCCTCGCTCTATGTAAAAAAGTATGCTGATAAAATGCCGAAAACCACTGAGAATCTGGCTGATTAACATACTGTGCCATTGAGATCATATATGATACTTGAATAGGAGGAGAAGAATGAGTGATAGAATGAGGCTGATACCTTTTGAGAAGATGCTTTCCTGGGTGTTGTCCGAATTAAAGGAAAAGGACTCAATTTTTGGTATCCACAGAGGCAAATTTTATAAAAATAAAAGCGGCAGCTGCACCGAATTGTTTGGAGAAAAGCTGGCGACCCCTTTGGGCCCTGCAGCAGGACCCAATTCGCAGCTGGCGCAGAATATTGTGGCTGCGTATTTGACAGGCTGCCGTTTCATTGAGCTGAAAACGGTACAAAAGCTTGACGGAGAAGATTTGCCCGTATCCAAACCATGTATATATGCCCAGGATGAATGCTACAACGTAGAATGGTCTACTGAATTAAGGGTTCCTGATGCATATAATGAGTATATCAAGGCATGGTTCTTGCTGCATGTTCTTATGAAGGAGCTTGGATTAAGCGAAAAAAGGGACTTCATGTTCAACATGAGTGTAGGTTATGACCTGGAGGGCATTAAGTCCCCTAAAATGGACGCATATATAGAAGGGATGCGCAATGCAGCCAATACGGATATATGGAAGGAATGCAGGGAAGTACTGCTTTCCGCCATGAATCAATTTACTCATTTCACAAGGGAAGACCTGGATATGATTTCTCCTGTGGTCTGTCCTTCCATTACACTTTCTACGCTGCATGGATGCCCGCCCCAGGAAATTGAAAGAATAGCAACCTATTTCCTGAAGGAAAAGAAGCTGCATACATTTGTAAAGATGAATCCGACACTTCTTGGCGAAAAGTTTGTCAGGGAAACCCTGGACGCAATGGGATATGGGTATATAACCCTGAACGGGCACCACTTCATTCATGATTTGCAGTTCCCGGATGCCGTGGCAATGCTGAAGCGCCTGAAAGCCCTTGCAAGAGAACTAAATCTGGAGATAGGGGTAAAATTGACAAATACACTGCCGGTTAAGATTCTCAACCAGGAGCTGCCGGGAGAAGAAATGTATATGTCGGGAAGATCACTGTATGCCCTTTCAATTTCTCTCGCAAGCAAGCTGGCAAAAGAATTCAACGGAGATTTGCATATTTCCTATTCCGGCGGAATTGATTTCTTTAATATCGACAAGGTAATGGAAGCCGGAGTAAGGCCTATAACCTTTGCAACCACGATACTGAAGCCGGGAGGCTATGAAAGGATAAACCAGTTGGCCCACAAGGTGGAAGGGCTGCAGAAGGGAATGGCTGCGGGTATTGACGTTGCAAAAATAGGCAGCCTTGCAGAGAACGCGTTAACAGATAAGCACCACCTTAAAGAGTTGAGACCGGTTAACAGCAGAAAACTGGCCTCAGAGCTTCCTTTATATGACTGTGCCGTATCCCCCTGTGCAATGGGCTGCCCCATTAACCAGCAGATACCTCAGTATGTTGCTCTGGTGGGAGAAGGCAAATATGATGAAGCTTTTAAGGTAATAGTAAACGATAATGCTTCTCCGGCAATTACCGGCTCAATCTGCGACCATCAATGCCAATACAAGTGTACCCGCCTGGATTATGACGAGTCGGTTCTTATTAGGGAAATGAAGAAAACAGCAGCCCTAAAGGCGCAGGATAAGTATACCGCCGGTATCAGGCCGGCAGAAATCAGAAGCAATAAAAAAGCGGCAATAGTGGGTGCAGGGGCTGCGGGACTTGCAACTGCTCTGTTCCTGAGGAGAAACGGAATGGAAGCTGTTGTAATGGATAAGAGGGAAAGGCCTTACGGCGTAGTTGAATATGTTATTCCTGAGTTCAGGATATCCTCTGATATGGTCAGAAAAGATCTTGAGCTGGTCAAAAGGAACGGAGTGGAATTCAAGTTTGGCATCAATGAAAGTTTCAGCGTCGAGGATTTGAAGAAGGAATATGATTACATTGTGCTGGCAATAGGCGCTTGCAAGCCGGGACAGATATCCCTTGAGGAGGGAGCGGAAAAGACAATAAATGCAATATCCTTCCTGGAGAATTACAAAGCACAAAAGGGAAATGTGAAATTAGGAAGCCATGTATGTGTCATAGGCGGAGGAAATGTGGCCATGGATGCAGCAAGAGCAGCAAATAGGGTTCCCGGAGTAGAATCGGTATCCATAGTATACAGGAGGACAAGAGCACTCATGCCGGCAGACCGGGAGGAAATAAATCTGGCTGCTTCCGAAGGAGTATTATTCAGGGAGCTGCTTTCACCTGCCTCATATAAAGAAGGAAAGCTTGTATGTGAAGTAATGGCTCTGGGGGAAAGGGATTCCTCAGGCAGGAGAAGCCCCGTGCCAACAGGAAAGAAAATTACCCTTGCTGCTGATACGGTAATTGTTGCCGTAGGCGAGCAGGTTGACAGCACATTGCTGGGTAAAAACGGAATAGAACTGGATGCAAAGGGCTTTCCAAAGGTCGGCCCTGCCTGTGAGACCAATATACCCGGGGTATATGTGGCAGGAGATGTGAAGAAAGGGCCCGCAACAATTGTCAGAGCAATAGCCGACGGAAAGGCAGTTGCAAAGGATATATTGCAAAAGGAAGGCTTGGAGGCTGATTTTGAAAAGAAGGTATTCCCCGTGGATGAGAAGGTTCTTTATGAAAGGAAAGGGATATTGAATAATCCCGTATATAGTGATAAGGAAGCTGAAAGATGCCTTTCCTGTGAAAATATATGTGAGTTGTGTGTTGATGTATGCCCAAACAGGGCGAATGCAGTAATATTTGTTGACGAAGGCTTTGCCTCAAGGCATCAGGTTATACACCTGGACGGTATGTGCAACGAATGCGGCAACTGCGGAATATTCTGCCCCCATGAAGGAAACCCGTACAAGGATAAGGTTACGGTTTTCTGGAATGAGGAGGATTTCAGGGACAGCACCAATAAAGGCTTTCTGGTAACCGATATGGCAGCGTGCAAATGCCTTGTACGGACAGAGGAAGGTCAAATAGTAAACTATGCATTAGGGCAGGAAAATGGTGTGTCCAAAGAGATGGCTGCAATCATAAAGGCCTGCATCG
>JAKJBT010000121.1 GCA_022706865.1 Bacillota bacterium | reverse complement strand
AGCTTATGGCCTTAGATGCAACCAGGGCAGAGTATTCTCCAAGACTTAACCCGGCTGCCATTTGAGGTTCAATACCCTTGAGCTTCAGCACTTCCAGCATTGCTATACTCGCAGTAAGAATTGAGGGCTGTGTATTTTCTGTTTTCTTCAGTTCTTCTTCATCACCCTCGAAGCAAAGCTTTTTCATATCAATTCCAAGCCTCTCACTGGCAAGGTCAAATATATTCATTGCTTCCTTATAATTCTCTGCCAATTCCTTCCCCATACCCGGGTATTGTGCTCCTTGCCCCGGAAAAATACAAGCTATTTTCGGCATTTTACTCCTCCTTCACCAATGCACTAATTGAGTTGATCACTTCATTTGCCTCGTTCATTATACCTTCAATAATATCCTTTGCAGGCTTTATCTCCTTTATGAGGCCTGCAATCTGTCCTGACATCACCGAACCATGGTCGGTATCACCGTCTACAACAGCTGCCCTCAGACGTCCCACTCCCAATTTTTCATATTCCTCAGCGGCGGCAGAGGCTTTTTCAAGCTTTTCAAATTCCCGTGCCAGCTTATTCTTCAGAATTCTTACCGGATGTCCTGTTGCTTTACCTGTTACTACTGTTCCCCTGTCTCCGGCTTTTATTATTGCCTTTTTGTAGTTTTCATGAGCTGTACACTCGGCAGCGCATACAAATACAGTACCCATCTGAATCCCTTGAGCTCCAAGAGCCAATGCCGAAACCAGGCCTCTTCCGTCAGCTATTCCGCCGGCTGCTATAACAGGAATTTTTACCGCATCAATTACCTGAGGTACCAATGCCATTGTGGTCAATTCTCCCACATGTCCTCCTGATTCTGTGCCTTCCGCTATTACTGCATCAACACCCTCCTGCTCCATTTTTTTTGCCAGAGCTACAGCCGGAACTACCGGTATTACCTTTGTTCCGATTTTTTTGAACCGGGCAATGTATTTTCCCGGATTTCCGGCTCCTGTTGTAATAACCGGAACTTTTTCTTCATAAACGATATCTATAACCTCGTCCACAAAGGGCGATAAAAGCATTACATTAACTCCGAAGGGTTTGTCCGTAAGCTTCTTCACCTTTCTTATCTCATCTCTCACATAGCTTCCCGGTGCATTACCCGCGCCGATTATACCCAGGCCTCCTGCATTGGATACGGCTGCAGCAAGCTCTGCAGTAGCAACCCAGGCCATTCCTCCCTGTAGTATGGGGTATTTTATTCCTAATATCTCACAGATTGAAGTCTTAAACATATTAATTCCTCCCGATGCTTTTCCATTTTAATACGGCTGATCCCCAGGTAAGGCCTCCGCCGAAACCTACAAGGACAATGGTATCTCCGTCCTTCAACAAACCTTTCCTGCTTGCTTCGTCAATTGCGACTGCCACTGATGCAGACGACATATTGCCGTATTTATCAAGGTTTATGTATACTTTTTCATTTGGCATTTTCAGTCTTTTTACCGAAGCATCAATAATTCTTCTATTTGCCTGATGAGGTATCAGGAAGTCAATATCCTCCTTATCCAAGCCGCACTTTTCCAAAGCCTTTTCTGCCGCATCCCCCATGATTTTTACCGCAAATTTAAATACCTCTTTGCCATCCATTTTTACATAATGCAATCTGTTCTGAACGCTCTCCACACTGGACGGAATCCTTGAACCGCCCGCAGGAACGGTCAGAAGCTTCCCTCCTTTTCCGTCAGCACCTATATACGTGGACAATATTCCATATCCCTCAGGAACCTCCGATACTATTGCAGCACCGGCACCATCTCCAAACAGTACACACGTGTTCCTGTCAGTAAAATCAATTATTTTTGTTAAAGCCTCGGCTCCAATAACCATTATGTTTCTGTAATAACCTGTCTTTATAAAATTTTCCGCAACTGCGAGTCCGTACAGGAAACCCGAACATGCCGCCTCAAGATCGAAGGCGGCTGCATTAATTGCTCCGATATTGTCCTGTACTATGCACGCTGTGGAAGGAAACATAACATCAGGAGTTACTGTTGCTACCAAAATAAGGTCAATTTCTTCGGGGCTAAGGCCGGCATTTTCCAAGGCCCTCCGAGCCGCAACAGTTGCAAGATCAGAGGTAGCAGTGTTTTCATCCGTCATCCTTCTCTCTGAAATCCCTGTACGTGTATTTATCCATTCATCTGTGGTATCAACTATTTTCTCCATATCCCGGTTTGTCACTATTTTATCCGGAAGACAGCTGCCTGTTCCTATTATTCCTGCATTCCTAAGTTTGTTCATTAGTGTTTTCAACTCCTAATTTGATAATTTCTTCCATTATTGTATCAAGGCATTTGTTATCATATAGCAATTTTGCCTGTCTTATGGCATTTTTTATTGCTTTTGCATCCGAGCTGCCATGGGCTTTTATCATAATACCGTTAATGCCCAGAAATGGCGCTCCTCCTACTTCAGTGTAATCAAAACTTTTCTTTATATTCTTCAAGCTGTCCATAAGCAGCATAGCCCCAAGCTTTGTTTTCAAGCTTTTCATAAACTCATCCTTAAGAAGCTTGAATAATGTCATAGCTACGCCTTCTGTGGTCTTTAAAAGCACATTGCCGGCAAAACCGTCGCATACGCATACATCGCAGACTCCGCTTATAATATCCCTGGCTTCAGCATTCCCGATGAAATTTACACCTGTATTTCTTATCAGATCATAGCTTTGCTTTGTCAGTTCATTCCCTTTGGATGCTTCGGCACCAATATTCAAGAGGCCGACTCTTGGGTTTTTGATTCCCATTACCTTTTCCATGTATATAGAGCCCATTACCGCATATTGCTGAAGGTTTTTCGGCTTACTGTCCACATTTGCCCCTGCATCAATAATCATACAGTTCCCCCTTAATGTTGGCAGCAGCGGTGAAAGTGCCGGCCTGTCTATTCCTTTTATCCTTCCCACCTTGAGGAGTGATCCTGCAAGAAATGCTCCGGTACTTCCCGCGGATACAAAAGCATCGCATTGTCCGTCCTTCACAAGCTTAAGTCCGACTACCATGGAAGAATCCTTTTTCTGCTTAATGGCATTTACAGGTGCTTCATCCGCGTTGATTATTTCCGAAGCTTCAACTATGTTAACCTTTGGGTGGTTTTTGTATTCCTCTCCGAGATATTTCAATATCTCATCCCTTAAACCGACCAGATAAAGCTCGGCTCCGTATTCTTTCAGTGCCAGAACAGCTCCGTCGATTATTGCCCCGGGAGCATTGTCGCCTCCCATTACATCAACAGCTATCCGCATATTCAAACCTCCCATATTTTACTATATAGTCTTATTGCTGAAGGACACCAGGATAAATTTTCCTCTGAACACTTCAGCCTGTTTTACTTTTATGAAAACCCACACAAAATACTTGTTGCCTCTGGTCCTTACGACTTCAGCCTTTGCTATCAGCTTGTCACCGGCAAAAACAGGATTCTTGTACTTGATATTTGCAACTCCTATAAGAGCGACATTTGCATCAATTACCGCAATGGCAAGAGATTCAGCCTGTGCAAATATGTACTGGCCTTTCACCACATTTGTCTTTTCAAATGCAAGATGATTATCAGTTTCAAGTATAGAGATTCCGCTTACTCCAAGATTCAGATCAACCAGCTCTCCGAATATTTCTTTTCCGTGAAGGGATCTGACCTTGGTATAGTTATCCTCAGCAACGCTTTTTATTCTTTCTCTCAGCTCCGGTACACCAAGCTCAAGCCTGTCAAGCCTTATAGTCTGTATGCTCACATTGAAGTATTCCGCAAGTTCTTCATCAGTAAGAAAAGGGTCTGTCTTGATTCTGTTCAGCAAATTCGTCTGTCGTTCTTTCTTGCTAATGCCCCCCTGCTTCATATGCAAACCTCCAATACTCTGATATGCTACTATGATTTAGTACCTGGTTCTAATACTAATATATAATACTTGACATTAAATATGCAATAGTTTTTTTAAAATAAAATAAATAAGACAGGGGAAAGTCCCTTGTCTTATCATAAACTTTTTATTACTCTTCTACCTTTATAACCGTTCTGTTCCTATAATAACCGCAAGATTTGCATACCCTGTGTGGAAGCTTCGGCTCATGACACTGCGGACATGCAACCAGTCCCGGCAAAGCCAATTTCCAATTAGCTCTCCTCTTATCTCTTCTCGCTTGTGAGTGTCTTCTCTTCGGTAAACCCAATATAAACACCTCCTTACTTTCTGTCCAGCAGCTTGCTTAAAGCTTGCATCCTTGGATCAACTTCTTCGCTTTTGCATTGGCAGTCGATACTGTTCTT
>JAKJBT010000120.1 GCA_022706865.1 Bacillota bacterium | reverse complement strand
AGTTTTCAAAACAAAGCCATTTCGACAGAAGGGGAAGGCATAAGGTATATGCCCTTGTAAGAAAGGTCAATGCCAGTATTGAGGAGTTAAGCAGGGAATTTCTCAAGGAGGAAAAGGATAACATAAAGATACTTGAAAGTATAGGTAATATTAAAGGTATGCTGTTGGATATGTATATATAGAATTTTTTAATACCGAGGGAGAAGAAACGATGGGGTTTAATGACATAATTGGACAGAGGGTAATAGTTGAAAGCCTAAGAAATGCAGTGACAAGAAATATGATTTCAAACGGCTATGTTTTTAGCGGACCTAAGGGCTGTGGCAAGAAGCTTATGGCCTTTATTTTTGCAATGGCTTTGAACTGTAGCGGTGAGGCCAATGACAAACCTTGCGGCAGATGCAGCTCTTGTATAAGAACAAGCAGTGGCAATCACCCCAATTTGGAGCTTGTTAAGCCTATCGGACAGAGCATTAAAATAAAACAAGTCCGCGGCATAATAAGTGATTCAGCCAGAAAGCCCTTTGAAAGCGGATATAAGATAATAATCATAGATAATGCAGATAAGATGACTGTTGATGCACAGGATGCATTTTTGAAAACTCTTGAGGAACCTCCTGAAAATACTGTATTTTTGATACTTACAGAAAATCATAGTCTTTTATTGCCGACGATTGTCTCCAGGTGTCAGGTGTATAGGTTCAAACCTGTGGATAGATTGGAAATGCAGGCTTTCATAAAATCCAAATATGATTATCCGGCAATGGATGTTGAAGCAGTTGTAAGGTATTCAAAGGGAATAGTCGGAAGGGCGCTGGAGCTTCTGAGGGATAAAGAAAGCTTCAAGGCTCGTTCATTATATATCGATATTTTGGAGAAGGCGCTGACGGGGAATGGGAGTGATGCAATTCTTCTGGCATCAGAAGTAATTGAGGATAAGGAATCTGCAGAAAGTTTTCTTGAGTTTTCCTTGTCCTGGTTCAGGGATATAATGGTATTGAGAGAAAGCCAAGGGGCTTGCGATAATATTATTATCAATGTCGATAGCTTGGAGGTTTTGTCAAGACACAATTCTTTTTTGACGGAAGCCAAGTTAAACAGTATAATGGAGATAATCAAGAAGACTTATAGATATATCAAGCACAATGTTGGTATAAAAAACAGCATTGATGGTATGCTATTTAATATTGCGGAGGTAAATTTATATAATGGTTAGAACAGTTGGAGTAAGGTTTAAGAAAGCCGGTAAAATATATTATTTTGATCCCGGTGATTTGGAAATAAACATTGATGATAATGTTGTGGTGGAGACCATAAGGGGTATAGAGTTCGGGAAAGCCGTATTGGGAATAAGAGAGGTACCTGAGGAAGAAATAATCGCTCCTCTTAAAAAGGTGCTGAGAATTGCTACAGAGGAAGACAACAGGATTTACGAGAACAATAAGCTGAAAGAACAGGAAGCCTTTAACATTTGCCTGCAGAAGATTAACCATCATAATCTTGGCATGAAGCTTATTGATGTAGAATATACCTTTGACAACAACAAAATCATATTCTATTTTACTGCAGACGGACGTGTGGATTTCAGAGAGCTTGTAAAGGATTTGGCTTCAGTTTTTAAGACCAGGATAGAGCTTCGTCAGATAGGTGTCAGAGATGAAGCCAAGATGATAAGCGGGATAGGTCCTTGCGGCAAAAGCCTATGCTGTTCAACATTCCTTGGAGATTTTGCGCCTGTATCCATAAAAATGGCAAAAGAGCAAAACCTGTCTCTTAATCCTACAAAGATATCGGGTATTTGCGGAAGGCTCATGTGTTGTCTTAAATATGAGCACGAGACATATGAGTGTGCCAGGAGATATATGCCTAAGGTAGGGGCATTGGTGGATACTCCTGAAGGCCGGGGTGAAGTGGTGGAATCCAATATACTTCTTGAGATGGTCAAGGTAAAGCTTGAGTTAATGGAAGGGAATCTTCGTGTAATCAAGGATTTTAATGTAAAAGAAATAGTTCAGTTAAGGCCGGGGAAGGATATTGAACCTGATATAGAGGGGGACATAGAAAACCTGGAACTGCTTGAAGACAACTAGTGAAAAATTAAACAAAAACAGTACAAAGGGTTTTATTTATAATAGAATAGTGATAGAATGTACTTGTAATTTATTTAGGAGGTGCTACTATGGCATATAAAATTCAAGATACTTGCATCAGCTGCGGTGCATGTGAGTCGGAATGTCCAGTAAGTTGTATAAGTCAGGGCGATGATAAATATGTAATAAACCCGGATGAATGCATTGAATGCGGTGCATGTGCCAATGTATGCCCGGTTGATGCTCCGGTGCAGGATTAATAGTAATTAGAAAAAAGACCGATGAGGTCTTTTTTCGATTAGCGAGGTGTGTCATGGAACAGTTAGTGCTTCCGGATGAGACTGTCGATGATTTACAGAACGGATTCAGTATAATTCAGAAAAAGCATTCTTTCAGATTTGGCGTTGATGCTGTGCTTCTTTCGGATTTTGCCGATATAAAGCACAAGCATTCAGTAATAGACTTGGGCACCGGAACCGCTATTATCCCTATTCTTATATATTCCAGGAAAAAGCCTGCTGGAATTACTGCTGTGGAAATACAAAAGGATATAGCTGACATGGCTGTGCGCAGCATCAGATTAAACGGACTGGAAAAAATCATCAAGGTGCTGTGCATGGATATTAAGGATACACCAACGCTTTTGGGAAAGTCAAGGTATGATTGTGTAGTGACCAATCCTCCATATATGAAAAAGGAATGCGGTATAAATAATCCTTCTGAAACAAAGGCCATCGCAAGGTTTGAAATAATGTGCAGCCTGGAGGATATTTTGATTGCAGCAAGGGAATTGCTGAAGCCCGGAGGGAAGCTGTTTATGGTCCATAGGACCGACCGCCTGGCAGATATAATCTATGGAATGAGAGATATTGGCATTGAACCAAAACGCATAAGATTTGTACATCCGTCCATTGGCAGAAGGCCCAACCTGTTATTGATTGAAGGGACAAGAGGAGGAAACAAGGAGCTTAAGTTCCTGGATCCCCTTTATATACATGATGAAAATGGAGAATATACTGAAGAGATACACAGAATATACGGGAGGAGAGTATGATTACCGGTATTTTATATCTATGCGCAACTCCCATAGGGAACCTTGAAGATATCACCCTGAGGTGCGTCAGGGTATTAAGGGAAGCAGATATCATAGCCGCCGAGGATACCCGTCAGGCAATAAAGCTTTTGAATCATTTTCAAATCCGAAAGCCCCTGATAAGTTATCATGAACACAATAAGTATGAAAAAGGCAAAGAGATTGTTGAGCTATTAAAATCAGGAAAGAATATTGCTTTGGTTTCTGATGCGGGTATGCCTGCAATTTCAGATCCCGGAGAGGAACTTGTAAGGCTTTGTATTGACAGTGGTATTGAAATTATTCCGCTGCCGGGGCCTTCCGCTTCACTTACGGCATTGATTGTTTCGGGGCTTTCAACAAGAAGATTCTGTTTTGAAGGCTTTCTTCCGTCAAATAAGAAGGAAAGGAAGGAAAGGCTCAAAAAGCTCTCCGCTGAAACAAGAACTATAATAGTATATGAAGCGCCTCATCGTTTATTGGATACTTTGGGCGAAATCATAGAGTATCTTGGTGACAGGAGGATATCCGTCTCAAGAGAGATAACAAAGAAGTTTGAAGAAACCGTAAGAGGAGAAATAAGCAGCGTAATTGGTATTTTCAAAGAGCGGGCTGTAAAAGGTGAATTCGTACTAATTATTGAAGGCATGAGTGAAAAAGAACTTATTGATATTGAGCTGAAGAAATGGGATAATATATCTGTTGAGGAGCATATTGCTATGTATTTGCAGCAGGGGAAAGACAAAAAAGAAGCAATTAAAAAAGTTGCAGAGGATAGGAAGCTCCCGAAAAAGGAAGTATATAAAATAGGATGTAATCTTGAAAGGAGGACAGAAAATGCAATTCACAAAGGATATGACAGTGGCTCAGATATTAAGAACAAATCCTAAAACTGCTGAAGTTTTTTTGAGGTATGGTATGCACTGCCTTAGTTGCCCGGGTGCTACAGGAGAATCTGTGGAACAGGCTGCAATGGTGCATGGGTTTGATGCAGATCAGATTTTGGAAGACTTGAATAAGGTAAGTGAATAAAAATATGGGGGGACGTTTCTCTTGTCCCGCTTGCGGGACAAGAGAAACGTCCCCTCATATTTGATTATACTATTTCTTGAATTCTTCCATACAAGCCGGACAAATGTTCTTGCCCTTGTACTGAACTACGTCTTT
>JAKJBT010000119.1 GCA_022706865.1 Bacillota bacterium | reverse complement strand
GATATAAACCTTGTTGGCATTTGAATTCACCATAGCCCTGTAGTCTCCCATGCAGTAACCTCTTTCATCCCATTTATTACTGTCTGCAGACCAGTTTGTCAGAACGGCTATTATATCAGCGCCTTTAAGGGCAAGTATCCTGGTACCCTCCATAAAGAAAAAGTCGTAGCATATCTGTATTCCAAGTCTTCCAAAGGGCAGGTCAAATATTGGGAATCCCAGATTCCCCGGTTGGAAAATCAGTTTTTCGTTATACCAGAGATGGTTTTTTCTGTAGGTGCCAATAAAACCTTCGGGTCCGATAATTGCTGCTGAATTATATATATGGGGTCCTTCCTTTTCTGCAATACCTGCTGCTATGTATATATTTTTCTGTTTTGCTTTTTCCAGCCAGGCTTCCGTTGTACGTCCTCCGGGCACAGGTTCCGCTGCAGCCGCAAGCTCCTGCGGTGATTCAAAAGCATAGCCGGTATTACATAGCTCCGGAAATACTATGAGGTTTGCGCCGTGGTCTGCCGCTTCATCTATCAGCCTAAGAGTATTTTTAAGATTAGCTTCAAGATTTCCTATCAGAGGATTCATTTGTGCAGCGGCAATCATTACAGCCATAAGTCATACCTCCTGCTTATCATACTTTTGTTTATTTCAGATGCTTATCCAATGCAATTATATCATTTATTCATTCGTATATAATAGGTGTTTTTTCAGCCTAGAGTATTATCCAGAAACATCATTACCACAAATCCCACTAAAAGGGCGTGGGTTGCCAGCTTTGAATGGCATTTCTGGTGCTGTGTTTCTGGTATTATTTCATGGCTTATGACAAACAGCATGGCTCCGGCAGCAAAAGCCAGGGCAAAAGGCAGCAGCGGCCTGGATATTTGAACAAGGATAATCCCTAACAGCCCGCCGATAGGCTCTACCAGACCTGTACACAAAGCCACCAGAAAGGCCTTGCCTCTTGGATAGTTTTCTCTTAGTAAAGGAAGAGCTACGGCAAGACCTTCGGGTAAGTTCTGCAGGCCTATTCCTATTGCAAGACACAGCCCATTCATTATATCACCGTCTCCAAAGCCTACACCTACAGCAAGGCCTTCAGGGAAGTTATGAACAGTGATCGCAATTACAAACAGCCATACCTTCCGGAGTCGTGAGTTAATTGCTGCTGCTTCAGATCTATTTACCTCATGAGAATTATTCCCGTTGCCGTTTAACGCATTCAGGAGCAGGTTGGTATCCGGAAAGAATTTATCAATGAAATCTATGAATACGCCTCCGAATAGTATCCCGACAAGGGCTATTGATGCGCCATTTATTCCTCCTCCGCCTTTCTCAATGGCAGGGATAATCAGACTGAAGGATGTAGCGGCCAGCATTATTCCGGCAGCTGTACCCAACAGCAAATCAAGCAGCTTCTTGGATATTTTTTTTGTTAAAAAAATAGGTAACGAGCCGATACCTGTGGCCAGGCCAGCACCCAGACTTGCCATTATTCCCAGCCATATCAGATTGAATTGTGAGAGATATTCAACCATATATGGACCTCCTTACAATACCCGCTATTTCATATTATGATTCAGCAATAATATTGTTACAGCCGTATTCCATATAGCTTGATATTATTATGTATTGTTATATATAATTAAGGGAAGAGCGTAAGTAGGAGGTAGAGGATTCATGAATCTGAATGAGGAACTGTATAAGCTTGCAAGAAGCTGCATGATATCATATTTTGGAGTGGCTGATTTGTCCAAGGTTGAACATACGGCCATCGACCAGGCAGGTACAGGTATAGGATACTATCCTTACTGTGTAACTCTGGGCATCTCTTTACCGAAAGATATAGTAGACAGACTGCCGTACAGGGAACAATACAATGATGCACTGAGCTACAAGACTTTTGCATATGATGTAATAAACCAGAGATTGGATTTGACTGCTTCAATGCTTGCCAGCCTTATACAGGAGAAAGGATACAGGGTACTTCCCATATCGGCATCCGGGACTATTGACCATGACAGGATATATGGTGCATTCTCCCACAAGCTGGGGGCAAGACTTTGCGGCTTCGGGTGGATAGGGAAGAACTGCCTGCTGATTACGCCTCAGAACGGACCAAGGGTAAGATGGGCATCCATACTGACTGATGCGCCTCTTCAGACTACAGGGGAAGGAATTATGGAGTCCAGGTGCGGAAAATGTACGGCTTGTGCCGATATATGCCCTGTAAATGCAATCAGAGGCAAGGCCTTTTCTGAGGATGAATCCAGGGAAATGCGATTTGATGCCCATAAATGTGAAGCTTATTTTAACTCACTGACAGCTGCAGGAAAGCTCTATGTGTGCGGAATGTGCCTATACGCATGTCCCTACGGAAGAAAGTGAAGGTAGTATCCATTGATTGAGAATCTATACTTATTCTTAGTTGTTCTTGCCGCTTTTTTTGTAAAAGGCATAACAGGCTTCGGGAGCACACTTGTTCTGGCACCATTGTTTTCTTTTGTCGTATCCAGCAGATTTACAACACCGGTTGATTTGCTTACCTGCATACCTACTAATGCATACCTTGTATGGAAAAACAGGAAAAGCATCAATTTTAGAACGGTGATGCCCCTATCAGCCATGCTGCTTGCCGGAGTGGTTCCCGGTATAATGCTTCTGAAAACAGGGAATGACCTGCTGCTGAAATCAATACTGGGAGTCGTTATTATGGCACTTGGTATTGAAATGCTGTATCGAAAGTCGGAACATCTGGGTTCAGCGAAACCTAACAAGCTGTTCCTCGTGACAGTGGGGCTGGTATCGGGGATATTGGCCGGAATGTATGGAATCAGCGCTTTCCTTGTTGCATACATAAGCAGGACCAGTGAGGACAGGAGCCAGTTTCGCGGAAATCTCTGCAGCCTTTTCCTGGTTGACAGCATATTCAGGCTTATCTGGTACTCGACAACAGGAATTATGACTATGGAGGTTGTGAGGTTTACCTTCTTCATATCCCCGGCAGTAGCCTTGGGAATGTATATAGGTACAAGGGTGGATACCGGGCTTAAAGAAGAGACAGTGAGGAAGGTGACAATCTATCTTCTTATTGTGAGCGGAGCGGCTTTGCTCTTGAGAAGTATGTGGAGCCTGTATATTAATTAGAATTTATTGGAAAAATAATAGATGTTGTCTGAAGTAAATTTTACCACAAGGCATATAATATATCATCAGCAGAGATGACCCCCCACTGATGATAAAGTTTGTAGTTTAATTTTGCAAGATTCGAGGAGATATATATGAGCATAGGTATTTTTGATTCCGGCATAGGAGGCCTGACAGTATTGAAGGAGGCAGTGAAGCTGCTGCCCGGTGAGGATTTCATATATTATGCCGACACCAGGCATGTTCCTTACGGTACAAAACCAAAGGATGAGGTAAAAGGATATATTTTTGATGCTGCGGATTTCTTTGCGGGGCATAAAGTCGAGGCTCTGGTTGTGGCATGCAATACAGCCACAAGCATTGCCATAAATGACCTGAGAAAGAAGTACAGCTTTCCCATAATCGGTATGGAGCCGGCAGTAAAGCCCGCGGTAGAAAAGGCCGATGACAGAAGGGTGCTTGTGTTTGCAACACCTATTACTGTCAGGGAGAAGAAGCTGCACGACTTGGTTATAAGGTTGGATTCGGAGCAGACGGTTGATTTGCGCGCACTTCCCGGACTGGTAGAGCTAGCAGAGAAGTTCATATTTGATGAAGAGACTGTAACTCAATATTTGTTGGATGAGCTTTCCGGATATGATTTGAGAGAATATGGCGCGGTGGTTCTTGGCTGCACCCATTTTGTATTTTACCGGAATCACTTTAAAAGGATACTGCCTCATGGAGTTGAAGTAATAGACGGCAATATCGGGACTGTGAACCGATTAAAGGCATTGCTCGAAGGCAGGGGAATGGATTATGGCAGGAAGGGAAGTTTGGAATTCTATTGTTCGGGAGAGAAAGAAACCGATGACAGTAAATACAGAAGATACCTGGAGCTTGAGTACTAGGAACCACAAAGAAAAAGCAGGTATTGTATACCGGCTCAAAGATCATAAGCTTTATAGAGAAGTATATCCATAGATATAATGAATGTGCCCGCTGCTAAGTAAAGCAATAGCTTCGTAATAGTGGATGTGACCGTCATTAACCTCAATTTCAGGACCGGTCATAAAGTAGTAATAATGGGAATGTCTATTATCATATGTTGTTATCCCGGATGCGTAATGAATATGCCCGGGGGTATCGTAATTGCATGTTGTATTGCCTGAATAACCGTGGTCATGCCCGAAGTTAAAAGTAGTTTCACCTTTGAATCTGTGGT
>JAKJBT010000028.1 GCA_022706865.1 Bacillota bacterium | reverse complement strand
CTCCCTCCATTTCCATGAACAGCCGATAGTCCTTCATGGGCAGTACAGTTTTTATATAGCTCATAAGCAATCCTCCTTCCGGAATCCAGTAGAAATATGCAAAAAAACCCTATCTTACTAATATATTGTAAAATAGGATTTTTTATTCCACATCGTCCAAACCGACGATATTTTTACTCTATTTAAAGTTTTATTCCGCCCTGCACATTCCCGCATACAGTCCGACAAAAGTGACACCGCTGCCCAACAGTGCGCAGAATATGGTCTTCAGTGCAATATATACACCGAAGGAAAGCTCCTTGAGCCCAAGAAGTGCAAAAACCGGGGCAGCTATTCCGAACAGGACTATTGCGACGAAAAAACCAAGCAAAGTACCGAACAGCACCGGACGCCGGAACAGGCGGCTTAAACGGCCAATTACCGGATTTGGGGCATCAAGGATTCCGGCAGTTTTTGTCCGTCTGAGGCTTGCCCTGTTAAAAAATGCAGAAATAATAAAGGTTAAAAGGCAGGTAATGGTCAAATCAATTGCAATACTGACGGTATCCGTCGGAACTGTATCAGCTTTATGGTATATAAGAGCTGTAATCATACCGCTTATAAAGAAATTAAATGCTGCGGCTGCTTTTATTTCAATGTTAATATATTCCTTAATCTCTTTGTTCAAAAGTTCACCCCCGTCACTTAAGCTTTTCCGCAAGCTTCGTCCGACGGTCTATGTCCAGTTTTTGGAATATAGCACGCATATGGGTCCTGACGGTGCTTTCCGTAACCACCAAACGTTTTGCTATCTCACTGTTATGCAGTCCCTCCGCCGCCAGCTTTGCCACCTCATATTCCCGGGGCGTCAGGTCGGGAGGAAATTCCTCCGGTGTTATATCTTCATAGAGCCTTGTCCAGCCCGACGAGAACCTGTCTTTTATTTCGTTAAACTTATCGGTAAGTTCAGGGTATTGCTTGCTGACCAGTTCATCGGACAAACCCTGAAGCAGCCATGAGTATGCAGCGAAAGGAAATATCAGTCCGTCAGGCAGAGCCATTTTCCCGGCCCGTGCAACAAGGGCACATGCTTGATCACGGTTGCCCACCGATATATGCCCGACAGCCAGAATCAGAGACAGGAGCATATCCCTGAAGGGATTGAACCTCAAACCCTCAGGATACATGGCCTCAAGCATTCCCAGCAGCCGCGGGAATTCTCCCCTGTGCATCAGATAGCTTATATGCACGTACATACCGTTGTAAATCATTGCGGGATTGAGCCTCTGATCCGAAAAGTCCCCCTTTTTAAGCCAATCGGCTATTCTCTCAATCTGCTGCAGCTCGCTGAAAAGCGCCCCCCGGCTGATATCCAGGGCTTGTCTGAGTATGAAGGAATCCTGAGAGGTAAAGGACGCCGCACGCTCCATGGAGCTGATGGCATTCTGCCAGCCTGCCGTATCGGCCTTGTGCAGTGCTATCTCGGCCAGCAGCATCGTAGCCCCCAACAGAACAATGCTTTGCTGCCTGCCCTCAGCCAGAAAAGCAGCTTTGTATGCAAGTATCTCAGCTTCACTCAGGTTTCCCCTGTAATAGGCCAGCTCCGCCCGAAACAATACATCCGCCCCGCTGCCGTGGCCTCCCGTAAGCTGTGAATACAACCCGATGTACTCCTCCAGTTCCTCTGCTTCTCTTTCAGCTTGTCCCGGCACAGTATGCAGCTCCACAAGGGCACAGTAATTGCCCCGGCACCAGGGGGCTGAAGACAGTATAACCCGGGAGCATCTGCCCTTAAAAAACACCGCCGCCTGCCTGAGTACTGCAGTCATTTCGGCAATATTCGGATAGCTTCTGTAGGAAGCCAGAAGAAGCCATTCCCCCATGAGGTCGGAATCCTCTGCCAGCTCCGGCAGTTCTCTCAGTTCCTCCAGCAGCAGCTCATACTGAGCTTTTTTCCCGTTCATATACAGTGCCCAGGCAACTCTGAGCATTGAAAGTACATGCCTTCTCTTTATATCAACCGGACAGCTTTCGATATCCAGAGCCAGCTCAGCAAAATGCGAATCGCCTATATTTTCTAAAATATTATTGGAAAAATCCATGGAAAGTATCCGCTCAAAATCCCCGGCTTTCCAATAAAAGCCCAGGGCGTTTGAGATTTTGCCCTCATCCCTGCATAAATCCCCCGCGGTCAGAAAGCACTCCCGTTCAAAAGTACTCCCGCGTTCACTGCACTTCTGAGTAAGCAGCTGGCTCAGAATACTGTGAAGCTCATATCGTCCTTCATAAGCCTCATGACGGATAAATGGGCTTTCAAGAGCATCCAGAGCGTATTCCGGCAGTTTGTCGAAGCCGTTAAGTGCACAGGCCTGCTGCACGGTAATCATCTCAAAGGGAGACAGCCGCAGAAGAAATACCTGCTGCTCTTCGGTCAGGGTATCCCATACAAGATGCTCCATAAGGGTCAGTATACCGGATGTACCGTATAAAACTCCCGTATCCGGGTAAGCACAGAGCTGCAAATATACCGCTATGATCCATCCCTCAGTGTAGCGTTCAACAGCCAGGGCATCCTCACAGGTGATCCTTAATCCCGCAAGTGAATAGTAACGTCTTATTTCCTCTGCATCCAGCCTCAGGTCAGAAGCGGTGATATGAAGGAACCCTCGGCCCGCAATTGCCGAAAGCATATTGCGTTTGAGCATCTGGGTCACAATGATGATATGCAGTCCTTCACCCCCATGCTCCAAAAGCGCGGTAAAGAATGAGGAAGGTAAGGAGGTATGCAGGAATTGAAAGTTATCTATAACAAGGTAGGTTTCATGCCTGCATTGTATGCTTCGGATTGCATCGCAGGCCTCCCCTGTGGTAACGGCATTTGGAAATTCAATTTTTAAAAGGCGTTCGCCAGCCCAGCTGTCTATTTTGTCAATTTCACGGCATAAACGCCGAAAGCCTGCGGCAGGAGCTTCATCAGCAGCAGTAAACCAATAAACAGGGATACCCGGAGAAAGCTCCGCTTTCAAAAAATCCCGTATTGCTGTGGTTTTGCCATAACCGGAGGGAGCTTCCACAACAGTGGCCGGCGCATAAAACATGTCTCTTAATTTTTGCTTCAGCCTGTCGGAGAAATAATGCATTTCAACTCTGCTGATTCTGCTTCTTCCCAATATGTTCCCTCCTTCGATGACTGTTGTAATTATTATACAAATTTTCAGAAAAAATGGCAACATACGAAAAAGGAGTGCCGCAGTTTACGACACCCCCGTCTCTTTATAGTAAAGCAGTATGGCAATCAAGAATATTCCAGCGGCTTTTTAGCGATTATTATTACAGCTGCTCCCTCTATACAACAATCTATTATGTTCATAAAGCGCATTATCAAGTCGGATACTGGCTTCAAGTACTTCTGCATTCAACAAATCTCCCTTGCTATGAATCAAGCTCATCAGCATATCCCTTAGTACTTCAATATCAGAATTAATTGCATCAATATCTGCCATACTGTTTCACCTCATTTGGAAAAGCTTCTCAATATCACATGAGTTCAAAGGTTTACTGTATAAATATCCCTGAACAATATTGCACCCGTTTTCAATCAGGAAATCCAACTGGTCGCTTGCCTCCACCCCCTCTGCAGTCAGATCAAGGTTCAGGCTTTTTGCTAAAGAAATAATAGCTTTTACAATTTTGTTCTTATTTTCACTTCGATGTATTTCCCATATGAAGGACTTGTCAATTTTCAGTTTGGATATCTCAAGTCTGCTTAGCTGTCCCATGGAGGAATAGCCTGTCCCAAAGTCATCAATCGCTATTTTGACTCCTAGTTCATTTATTCTTCTGATTGTGTCCGCAATCTTTTCGTAGTTCTTGGTGAAAATTGTTTCGGTTATCTCCAACTGTAAATACTCAGGTTTCAGTTGTGAATCATACAGCACTTTTCCCACAGTTTCATAGAATTTCGGCTGCTCAAGCTGGATTATAGATACATTGACCGAAACATATATCGGGCTGTAACCTTTATTCTGCCATAGCTTATTCTGCATGCATGCTTCAAGCATTACCCATTCCCCTATGGATTGCATATAACCGTTCTTTTCTGCCACAGGAATAAACTTCATTGGCTGAATAACCTTTCTCCCCTCGTAATTCCATCTTAATAATGCTTCCGCTCCGATTATTTTATTTTCTACTGCGTCAATTATGGGCTGATATTCCAAAAATAGTTCATTATTCGTTACTGCATTTCTTAAATTGTTCTTGATTTTGAAGTATTCCCTTACTTCCTCGTCCAATTCTGATTCAAACATGGTAATTTTCCTGTTTTTGTTCTCTTTTGACCTATACATTGCAATGTCTGCATTTCTGATTAAAACAGTGGAATCCGATCCATCGTCGGGATATTTTGCAATACCCAGGCTGGCTGTTATATGAAGTTCAATGCTATCCAGGACAAAGGGCTTGCTTATCTCCTCCAGTATCCTGTTTGCAATATGAAGTATCTCATAATTCTCTTTTGCTAACAGCAGCATAATTATAAACTCATCACCGCCGAACCTTGCTGCAATATCATTCTCTCTGATGCTTGATTTAAGCCTTTTTGCAAACTCTTTCAAAATGATATCTCCTACAGTATGTCCCAAGGTATCATTTATTTCTTTAAAATCGTCTATGTCCAGAAATATGATTGCCAGTTTCCGGTCTAAATCTTTATTTTTAATCCTTCTTGAAATCTCGTTATTAAGCTTATTAACAAAATAATCCCGGCTGAACAAATCCGTAAGACTGTCCTTGTTGGTAAGTGCCTCTATCTTGATTTCTTTCTGTTTTGCATCAGTAATATCACTGAGCATTCCGACAAGATGCTCTATGATGCCCTTATTGTCCCTGATAGCAAAAATGTTCAGGCTTATTTGATACAGTTCTCCGTCCTTACGCTTGTTGAAAACCTCTCCCTGCCATTTTCCTGTTTTCAATATGGAATTCCACATATTGCTGTAATACTCCTGATCCTGAATCCCCGATTTTAAAATGCTCGGCTTCTTTCCATTGACTTCATTCTCTGTAAAACCGGTTATCTCTGTGAAGGCATTGTTTATCCATTGAATTTTCCCATCAATATCAGTAATAACAACACCTACTGTATTGTTCCTGAATATCTCTGAAAACAGCCGCTTTTTACTTTCTATTTCCTTTACATTGCTTAAATCAGTGTAAATAACATATACCCCGATCTGTTCCCCTTTTAATGTTATTGGATATCCAAGCAAGGATACGTTCACCAGAGTCCCGTCCTTTCTCTTTCTCAGCGTATCCTCCCTCACAAATTCCCCTTTGGCTATGCAATTCTTAAAATATTCGGATTCATCATAGAACTTCTCATCGCACAAAACATCGGTTATATTCTGATGCTTTATCTCTTTAATATTATATTGGAATACCTTTTCAAAGCTTTTATTTATACTTATGATTTTAAACTCATTGTCAAGTACTGCTATGGCTTCCGGCGAGTTCTCATATAAGCTCAAAAAATAGCTTTCCTGCATATTGATCATGTGCTCCATCTCTTTCTTTTCATGAACATCATGTATTATTGAAAGCAATAACGGTTCATAACCAGACGGCAATGGGCCGCTATAAACCTCTACATCTCTTATTTCACCGCTGGAAAGCCTGTGTCTGAATCTAAAATACCTTCTGTTCTCTTTTCTGGCTTTATTCATTTCCTCGAATACTTCCTCATGGCTCAAGGTATTAATATCTGTAATTTTCATTCTCAGAAGTTCTTCAATTGTATATCCATAATATCTGCATGCAGCAAGATTTCCGTCCTTAATCTCTCCGCTTTCACAATCAATAATGAGCATAGGAGTATGGCTATTGTTAAAAATGCTGTCGTATATATGCTTGTCCCTCATTGTACTTCCCTCCCTGATCCTCCAATGCATTAATCTGAAAAGCTTCGCTGATTAATGTTAAATGTTTAAATTTTAGTATATAATACTCGTGTAAAAAACATGACGGATATTGTAAAAATATTGTAAAATAAAAGGAACTTGTTGGTTCCAAGTTCCTCCTCATTTGTTATTGTACAACGTAAGGCATTCCTTCAATCGTATATATTCAAGCCTTAGTCTTCCGCATAGTTTTTCTATACCGGAAAAGTCCCGTTCTTTACACTTTACTTTTATTTCACTCAGTACTTCATTAATTGCACCGGCTTGAAAATGAGAAATGCTGCCCCTGAACTTATGAATATAACTGCTCAGCCTTTCCAAATCCTTTTTCTTAATGCAGTCCTCAATCCCTACGAAGAATTCTCTTTCGTATTCGCTGCTTGTAACCTCATCAATAATATCATTCAAGAGGTTATAATCGCCTTCCAGCCTTTGAATAAGCGGCTCCATGTTAAATACCTTTTTTCTGCATCCAACTTTCAGCGCCTCTACAATTTTGTCAAATAATTGCTCTCTCCCGCAAGGCTTTGCAATATAATCATCAAATCCTGCACTTATGTAATTCTCCCTATCTTCATTCTGCACAGCTGCTGTTAATGCAATAATCGGCGTATACCTGTCCTTCAGTGCTTCTCTTTTGCGGATAAGCTTTGCAGTTTCAAGGCCATTCAATTCAGGCATATATATATCCATCAGAATAACATCAAACAATCTCTTATCCAATATTTTAAGCGCTTCTTTTCCGTTTGCGGCTATAGTGACGCTGCACTTTGCCCTTTCCAAAAGCCCTTTTATTACCTTTTGGTTAACGCTGTCATCCTCAACAACAAGTATATTCAGTTCAGGAAGCATCCCTTTGCAGCACCCGGTGCTCTTAAAGCTGCTCCTTTCCTCTTCCCGGGGTTCAGGTACGGGAAATTCAACCGTAAAGGAAAAAATACAGCCTCCCTCAATTTTTGTTTCAACTGTAATATCGCTGCCCATTAGTTGGATCAGTTTCTTTGATATTGAAAGCCCAAGACCTGTTCCGCCGTACTTTCTGTTATTTATTGTTTCCAGCTGAAAGAAATCTTCAAATATATGTTTAGCCTTTTCTTTCGGAATACCTATTCCGGTATCACTAACGCTGAAATTGACGCTTACATTGTCTGCAGCTTTGCCGGCTGCCCTGACTTCAATGCCAATATGCCCTATTTCGGTGAACTTAACGGCATTTGACAGCAGATTGAACAATACCTGATTCAGTTTATCCGGATCACCAATCAAAAAATCCGGCAGTTCAGGATCGATGCTGCACCTCAGGTCAAGCCCCTTTCTGCTCGCTTGCACCTTATAGTACGCCGCTGCGTCATTTATAAGCTGCCTTGTATTAAACTTGATATTTCTAAGCTCCAGCTTGCCTGCTTCAATCCTTGATATATCCGTTACATCATTGATGATTGAAGACAGCCTGTTCACAGAGTAATCCAGCATATGAAAATATTCTCTTTGCTCGTCAGGAAGCTGCTCATCCTTCAAAAGCTCTAATATTCCTGCTATTCCATTCACGGGAGTCCGTATTTCATGTGTCATATTCGCAATGAATTGCGTTTTGAACTTACTGGCCTCTTCCGCCTTAAGCCTGGCATCCTCCAGCATATTTATGTACATTTGAATCTTTTTCTCTTGCTCTCTTTTCTCCTCATTAATCTTGCTTAAATCCGAATACAGAACATATACTCCTATCTGCTCCCCATGGGATATTATCGGATATCCAAGGAAAGATACCTCTACCGGCTCTCCGTCCTTTCTCCTTCGAACAGTATCCTTTCTTACAAATTCACCTCTGTTTATACTGTCTTTGAAATAAGCGGACTCATCATAAGACTTCTTTTCACACAGAACATCAGTAATACTCTTATTCCTTATTTCATCAATGCAATACTGAAATATCCTCTCAAAACTACTGTTAATACTAATCACTCTGAATTCATTGTCAAGAATTGCTATTGCCTCGGGAGAATTTTCATACAAGCTCATAAAATAGCTTTCCTGAAGCCTGATGGTGCGCTCCATTTCCCTCTTGTCCTCAACATCATGAATTATTGAAAACAGAAGTGATCCCATATGCCCGGATATCGGCCCGCTGTATACTTCCACTTCTTTTATTTCTCCATTGGACAGCTTATGCTTAAACCTGAAATATTTTCTGTCCTCTTTCCTGGCTTTGTTCATTTCTTCAAATACTTCTTCCTGACTAAGGGTATTGATATCCGTAATTTTCAGCTTCAGAAGCTTGTCCCTGGTATATCCGTAAAAGTTGCAGGCGGCCTGATTCCCATCCTTGATTTCGCCTGTATCACTATCAATTATCAGCATAGGAGTATGCCCATTATCAAAAATATTGTCATATTTTTTCTTTCGCATTACTTTCACCCCGGTTAGAATCTATATTATATTTATATCAATACTTTGTTATCATAGTCAAATTTTGTTATAATTTATCTTAATAGCACAATTATTACATATTTAATTGAAAAGGGTGAGACTTTTATGAAATATGTTCTAGTAGTAGAAGACGACCCCATCACACTGAAAATTATATGTGCAACACTTGAAAAGCATGGTTTTTCAGCTATAAAAGCAACAAATGGCAATGATGCCCTGCTGCATTTGAAAGGTCATGATATTCACGCAGTATTACTGGATCTGAACCTTCCGGATATGAACGGAATAGAAGTATTGAAACAGATTAGAAATCATCCTGTTTTTCATTCTGTTGCAATAATCATTGTCACTGAAAATGATGATAAGCTTGAAGCTATACTGGGACTTGAGATAGGTGCGGATGATTATATAACAAAACCCTTTCACCAAAGGGAGCTTATCGCCAGACTGAATGCAGTTCTGAGAAGAACGCAGCTGATACCTTCAAATATGAATTCCTGCCTGTTGTTTGGTGATTTGTATATTGACATGAAAGAAAGAACATTAAAGAAAAATGACAAGGTTATCGATTTGTCATTTAAAGAATTTGAAATACTTTGCCTTTTGGCTTCCAATGCAGGAGTGGCTTTATCAAGGGAAGCAATAATGAATGCAATAGGCGGGGCAGACTACAGCCCCGAAACACGAACTATAGATATGCACATTGCGTCAATAAGAAAAAAAATTGATGACACAGGGAATGAAAAAAAATATATTGATACCGTCAGCGGAGTAGGCTATCGCTTCAGAAAGTAAGCGGGGAATTTCTTTTGTAGCTTTTCTGTTCCATTGTAAAATATACACAGAGCTAAAATCCGAATCCAAACCTGCGTCTTCGTCTGCGCCTTCTGAAGCGTCTGAGAAGCAACAGGAGAAGCACAGTACCAAGCAATCCTCTGAAGCCTTGATTCCCATAGCCCATATACCTGCCTGACATATCGTATAGTCTGTAGTCGTTACTATAAAACCCTATAGGCCTGCCATCCATTCCGTAAACAAACCTGTCGTCTACATATGCCATAGGGTTGGAATATTCATCGTAAATCATCCGGCCATCTGTATAACCTGCAACACGGTTCCAGCCGTCATAAATCACATCACCGTCAACATATCCCTGAAGCCTGTTTTGTGAATCATATACATGCTCCAAAACCTCACCCCCTTTTTTATTGTTCTGTTTATATAAATTAAAGAAACTTCATTCCCCTATCATTATTATGTAGCATGTACACTCCTTGACATCATCAAAACAGCAATAAACCTTACAATAATCGCAAAATTAGATATTGTATCAAAATACCGGATATGGTATTCTATAATAAAAGTAGGCTGTATAAATATTTTCTGTTAAAGGGGAGTAACTGCCTGATAAAGGTGATTTAAGTCAACAACCGGCAGCTGGTGTGCTGTCTGGCTTAATCCTTTGACGATTCAAAGAGTAAGACCTTTAGCATAATTTTATCTGTAATGATAAGATTTTGCTAAAGGTTTTTTTTAAGCACAGCAGAAGAGTATAACCCTTGAAATAATTTAATTGAATCAATGCACTCTTTTTATAAAGAATGTTGATTATATCCAATACTATTTATACGAACGGAGCGTGAAGAAACATGTGGTTTTCAAAATCAAAGGAAGAAGTGCTGAGGGAATTCGAAGTCAGCCAATCCACCGGCCTTACAAGCGAAGAAGCTTTGATAAGGCTGGAAAAATTCGGAGAGAACAAGTTAAAGGGAAAGCCGAAAAAAAGCCTGATTTCCTTGTTTCTGGGACAGCTTAAGGATATGCTGATATACATACTTCTGGCAGCATCAATAGTTACCATTCTCATAGGTGAATATGTAGATGCCATTATCATTCTTATGGTTGTCGTATTGAATGCAGTAATAGGAGTTATACAAGAATATAAAGCGGAAAAAGCAATTGAAGCACTTCAGAAGATGACTACTCCCAAAGCCCTTGTAAGACGCGACGGCGAAGTGAAAGAAATCGACTCCGAAGAACTGGTTCCCGGCGATATAGTCATTATTGACGCCGGAAGATATATTCCTGCAGACCTCAGGCTCCTCGAAAGTGTAAATCTGCAGATAGAAGAGTCAGCACTTACAGGAGAATCTGTTCCGACAGATAAAAATGCACATGCTGTTTTTGAAGACCCCAAGGCACCCCTTGGTGACTTGTCGAACATGGCATTCATGTCCACGCTGTCCACTTACGGCAGAGGTGAGGGTGTTGTCGTTGCTACGGCTATGGAAACAGAGATAGGGAAAATAGCAAAAATACTTGACGAAGACAGTGATGAAATGACACCTCTCCAGAAAAGGCTTGATGAACTGGGAAGGATACTTGGCTTTTTGTGCATAGGAATATGTGCTCTTATTTTCATAGTCGCACTTATACAAAAAAGAGAACTTTTCGAGATGTTCCTGACGGCAATAAGCCTTGCTGTTGCTGCAATTCCGGAAGGCTTGGCGGCAATAGTGGCCATAGTGCTGGCTCTTGGGGTTACTAGAATGTCAAAAATCAATGCCATAGTCAAAAAGCTTCCGGCAGTGGAAACTCTTGGTTGTGTTAATATAATCTGTTCCGATAAGACAGGAACACTTACACAAAACAAAATGACTGTTGTTAAACACTACACCATGAATAATCTGAAGGAATTACCCGCTTCACAGACCTCCTTCAATGCCTCTGAGGATGAAGCACAAATGATTAAGACCTTTGTTTTATGCTCGGATGCCACTTATGAAAACGGCTTTGGCACCGGAGACCCCACAGAAATAGCCCTGGTGGTTATGGGGGACAAATATAACATGGCAAAGACAAGCTTGAATGAAAAGTACAAAAGGGTGGGAGAAAAACCCTTTGATTCGGATAGAAAACTAATGTCAACTCTGAATGAAGAAGGAAACGGTTACAGAGTCCATACAAAAGGAGCTCTGGATAATATATTAAAAATATCAACAAGTGCCCTGGTAAACGGAAAGATAGTGCCTTTAACCGATGAAATGAAAGCCGATTACATGAAAGTCGCCGAAGAAATGTCCGATGAAGCTTTAAGGGTACTTGGAGCAGCATTTAAAGATACCGGCTGCATAATAACACCTGAGGAAATGGAAAAAGACTTGACGGTAATAGGCTTTGTCGGAATGATAGATCCTCCGAGGCTGGAAGTCAAGGATTCCATAAGGGAAGCAAAAAATGCCGGGATTACATCAATAATGATAACCGGAGATCACAAGAATACTGCGGTAGCAATTGCCAGGGAGCTGGGAATTGCCGAATCAAGAGATCAGAGCATAACAGGCTCCGAAATCGATGAATTGTCAGATGAGGAATTTGCAGAAAGAATAGGTAACTACAGAGTATTTGCCAGGGTGTCACCTGAACACAAGGTCAAGATAGTCAAAGCATTCAAATCCCACGGCAACATAGTATCCATGACCGGTGACGGTGTTAATGACGCTCCTTCTCTGAAGTACGCAGATATCGGTGTTGCAATGGGCATAACCGGAACTGATGTGGCCAAGGGTGCCAGTGATATGATATTGACCGATGATAACTTCACAACTATAGTTCATGCAATAGAGGAAGGCAGAAATATTTATAACAATATTAAGAAATCCGTAATATTCCTGCTGTCCTGCAATCTCGGAGAAGTTATTTCGATATTTGCATCCATATTGTTCTTCTGGCCGGTACCGTTGCTGCCGACCCAAATTCTCTGGATGAACCTTATTACCGATACATTACCGGCTATTGCACTTGGTGTGGACCCCGGGGACAAGGACGTCATGAAGAAAAAGCCCAGGGATTCCAAAGAAAGTTTCTTTGCAAGAGGCGCAGGCGTAAAAGCAATTACCGGCGGTCTACTCATAGGTATATTAACTTTGGCAGCCTTTTATCTCGGACTTCATGAATTCGGGTACAGTCTGGGTTCAGGTGAAATACCCGAAGAAGTACTGACTTATGCCAGGACAATGTCCTTTGTTGTAATTGTTGCTTCACAGCTGTTCTTCTCACTTTCAATGAGAAATGCAACAAAATCCATATTCCAAATTGGATTCTTCACAAATATGAAGCTGATAGGTGCAATTATTGTAGGTTTTATCCTGCAATTCGGTGTAATAACAATACCGGTCTTTGCAAGGGCATTTAAAGTCCACACTCTAAGCTTGTATGATTGGAGCCTGGTAATTGTATTTGCTTTGATTCCATTCCTGGTAAACGAGATATTAAAAATATTCATGAAAGCTGTTTATAAGGAGTAATAACTGAAAAACTCTTCTGACACCTGACTTCGGCCAGGTGTTTTTTTATTTTTGTAATTCAACTGTATCTGTTCCGGAACAGCCTGTTTCTCTTCTTCGGCCGGAGATGTGAGCCAAATTATAACTTAACTCGACCGATGCTGCCATCGATTTCAATCTCTGTTCCAAAGGGACGGCTAAGTTCTTTTAACTTATATAATGATTCACTGCTCTCAGTAAGCATCGGCCATCCTTTCTTATAACGAGGCAGGTGAAAACCTAAATCAATAGGATGTAGTTCTAGTTTACTCAATCCGTTGTTATCCATTTCCCAATAGGGGATTACCGACATCCAGACATCGGGATTGACACCTAAACCTTTGTTATTGGCACTTCTTTTGTTAAGTGCATCAGTCACATTATTAGAGAAGTCAAGACCATATTTTTCGTAAAAGTCTGCGGGTAATTGTGTTACTGTATCACTTTGAAAGATAAAATTCCCTAGGCTGTAAAATATAGGACGGTTTCTATATATTTCTATACCTCTTAAAATATGCGGTCCATGTCCGATAACTGCATCAGCACCTGCATCTATGCACTTACGTGCAAAAGTTATTAAAAACTCGGATGGCAGTTCTTTTCTTCCTCTAGCCATCTCGTGAGAGTGAATGCTGACTAGAACGCAATCCGCCATTTGCTTTGCTTCATCAATAGATTTATTAATTCTTTTCATGTCCTTTTCTAAAGGTTCCGTAATAATTCCAGCCTCTGTGCCTTTTATAAATCTATGTCCTCCGAAGGTGAAAACACCCTCTTCTTCAGCAATAGAGAAACCTTCTTTTATTGCTAAATCCTTATCTGCATTGATATAAGTTTTTTTTGCTATTTCTTTAAGCACAGAAAGTTCTTTCTCCGGCAATACATACTTAGTAGAAAAACGCAAAGGATTAACTCCTGGTCTTCCTATCATGTCAGGTCTCTGTTCTCCGGCTACCCAGAATTCAGGACAGCTGGATACGGCTGCGATCAATGCCACTCTGCCCGAAGGGCATTCCAGATACTTGGGACAGCTTGCTTCTGCAAGATTATTCCCAACACCCGCTTCCACGAAACCATATTCAGTCAGATTCCTTTTAGTGTCTTCGATACCTTGATAGAGATAATCTAAGGTATGATTGTTTGCCCAGTTGATAATATTAAAACCATAATCGTATATTATCTGAACAACATCCGGGGCTGCCTTGGCCCATGTTCCTCCACTTATGGCTGAAGGAAATGCCAGCGGTCCGGGTGTTGTCATCTCAAAATTAGTAAATCTTACCTCAGCTTTGCTAATTAATTGAGATACATTCTTGAAAGATAAAGGTTTGTTTTTTGGCAAAAGACGAGTAATAAAACAATCACCGGTTGCAATTAAAGATATCATGGTTTAATAGCCCCTTTCTGATAAGCAAATATTAATCGGGTGAAAACTTCTGCTGCCAATTCCAATACATCTTCATTAAAATCAAACTTATCTTGGTGATGACCGGCATGCAGCTCACTCCCAAACATTATATAGCCTGCCTGACCTTTCCCTTCATTTACTCTGTTAAGCATATAGACCACATCTTCGGAAGCGTCAAACCTCATTAAAGGGAAGAATTTAATCCTTTTATCGAATCTTTCCACAGTCAGCCTTACTAACTCAGTCACGGCTGCCGCGTTGTTCTGGTAATGATAATCTGAGGATTGTCCTACTATTTCATAAATGCATTTAAGATCATATGCCCTGGCTGCACTTTCAACAATCCTAATAGCTTCAGATTCCATATAACGGTTAATTTCTTCATTTTGTCCCCTTGTTTCAATTTCCATATAAGCTTTGTCCGGAATGACATTACGTCCGCAACCTGCTTCAAGCCTGCCTACGTTAATTCTTGTTATGCCCTTCTGGTGTCTGGGAATGCCATGCAGCTGCAAACTTGCTGAAGCCGCGGCCAGAAGTGCGTTTCTCCCTTCCTCCGGATTTGCTCGTGCATGTGCTGCCTTGCCAATATATGTGACATTTATTTTACTTGATGCATAAAAACCTTCAGTCAATGCCAGCTCCCATAGGTTCGTGCATCTGAACCCTATATGTCCGCTGAAAAAACAATCCACACCGTCCAACCATCCTGCCGCGACAATTGATTTAGCTCCACGGCATCCTTCCTCAGCCGGTTGAAAAATTAGACGCACTTCACCGACTAGCTCTTCTTTATTTGCACTCAATACCTCTGCAACTCCTAAGCCAATAGCACTATGACCATCATGCCCGCATGCATGCATCATTCCAGGATGTATTGAAGCAAATCCATCCCGAACTGGTCTGTGGTTCTTGCATGCACTTTCATTCAAATCATTTGCATCAATATCAAACCTTAATGCACAGACAGGGCCTGGTTTTTTCCCATGTAGTATGCCAACAACACCGGTTTTTCCGCCCTTCATTTTCTCCATTCTTGAAATAGAAACGCCTTCTTGCAACGCTCTTTCCTCATGTATTAATAAAACATCATTACTTGGTACTCCCATCCTAACATCAGCTTTACAAACCTCATCACCCATTTTTACGTCAAATCCCAATTCTTCAAGAGTTTCTGCAATAATAGCTGAAGTTCTATATTCTATCCAGCCGCTTTCAGGATGTTTGTGGAAATCCCTTCTCCAGGATATAAGTTTATTGTTCAAATCCTTTACTTTTTTGTACCCCGGCATAAATATAAAACTCCTTTCATATCACTTACCTGCATATTTTAGCATAGTATTATTATTTATTTTTACTCCCCGCTGGATGATTTCACGGCTTGGCCGCTGCTCATACAGTAATCTTTCATCGGGGCAAATAAAAACATTATCCCAAGCATGCAAAGGAGGGCTGTCCCACAGCTGGTAAAAGCTATGCCGGCACCAAAAAACTGCATAATCGTCCCGGAAATAACATTCCCGAGAGGATGTGATCCCTGATTGACAAGTGTAAAGACGCTCATGACCCTTCCCCTGTATGCATCTCCAGCATTTACCTGAAGTATAGAATTTGCCATATTGAGAAATTTAATGTAATATATTCCAAGCATTAACATTAGTATAAGAAGCAAGTAATAATTTCTAACAAAACCGGCGACAATAAGCACTATTGACATTATAATCGCATCCAGTATAAGTTGTTTGCATCTCACGGCTTGCGCCCTGTTAGCCATATAAACTGCCCCAATTAATGCACCGATTCCTGTAGCGGACAGTAAAGAGGTATATCCATTAACTCCTCGAAATAAAATGGTTTCCGAAAAGACAGGGATGATTATAGATGAGTTCACAGCAAATGTGGAAAAAATAGCTACTAGCAGGATTGTGATACGAATGTATAAATTTCCATAAACATGCCTTACCCCTTCACGGATCTCAGCCATGACATCTTGAGATGAATTTTGTATTGGAGCGCCCTGCACACTAATAAAGAAAAGGGCAAAGAAGACCGCAAGCTTACTGGCACCACTTATGAAAAAACAAAACCCTATGTCAAATTTGGCAATTACAATCCCTGCCAACATAGGCCCTACAAATTTGGCCAGTTGCGTAACTGTACTATTTAAGGAAATAGCATTGGGAATATCCGCAATACCTACCATATCGACATACCAGGACTGACGTGTTGGTCCGTCTACAGTCTGCAAGCAGCCAAAAACGCCTGCCATAATCAGAACATGCCAATACTCTACCTTACCCGACCATACTAACAGGGCCAGGGTTATCGACTGTATCATAAAACCGGCCTGAGTAAAATATAAGATCTTTTTTTTTGAGAAACGGTCTACAACGACTCCTGCCAATAAAGAAAATACCAGCATTGGCATGAATTGGAACAGTCCCAGAAGGCCTAACACCAGAGCAGAATCGCTAAGCGTATAAACCAGCCAGACCTGAGCGGTGCGTTGCATCCAGGTACCTATCATGGATATGCAATGTCCCAGCCAGAAATATCTAAAATTAGTATGTTTCAAAGAGCAAAATGTTACCTTTACTCTCTTAACAACTGCCAATACCGGTTTAGTTTGGCTCATAGTAAAACATCCCTCTATTCACCCATATTAAACAGATTACTAATAGTTTTTATCAACCATGTCCTTATACTTTGTCAAAACCACGTTCATTAGCTTTTCCCATTCGGATGGATCTATAAATGGATTGATTTCGGTTTGTTTCATCATAATGCTTCTCTTTTCCATCATATTACTATGTGACGGATGACTGGTTATAACTATATCCACATGCTCAAATCTAATCTTATCAATGGATTTTTGAAAATCATCCCTCAAGGAATAAGGGAAGCCATATTTATCCAAAAATGCCCTGGTCATGGTCATTACTCCTCTACCTCCGAAATAACCAACACGATAGATACGTTCGTTATCCCGGACATCGAAAAAGAATGTTGTATTGCCTGGTGTATGCCCCGGCGTCAAAACACATTTGATCGAAGTATTGCCTAATGTGATAACCTCCCCATCTTCAAAGGTCTGGTCAATAACAGGAAGCCCCGCATAAGGCATCGGATTCAAATCCATAAGAGCACCGGAATGGTTACCCCTCAACATTTCTGTATCCAGACGGCTCATAAGGGTCTTACACCCATAAAGCGAACGAAACTCGTTGCTGCCGCCAAAATGGTCATGATGCGCATGGGTATGAACAATATACCTGATATCAGATGGGTTGAACCCCAATTCCCATATGCACTGCACCAAAAGATGAATAGTATGCGAATACCCGGTGTCAAAAATAATTAATCCGTCTCCTGTATTAATAAGATAGGAGCATACTTTTTTGTCACCTATATAGTACAGGTCCCCAATAATGCGAAAAGGCTTGCAATATGCAATAGACGGATTCTTATAATATTCAATACGTTTTGCTGCATTAGCTTTCCTATGCTCATCAAACACATTAAGTTTTGTATCGCTGCATTTGTTTATTTCTTTCATAAAAATTCTCCTTTATATTATTTCCGTTTTGTAAAGTTAAATGAAAATTGAGAACCTGCTACACTTTCTGGTACAATGTTTCTGCTACAAAACAATTTACCTCCCAGAAAGGAGCAAGTTCTCATGCAAAAAATTGTATCATTAAGGTGTCCACGATGCAACAATAATCATTCATTTTATCGTTTCGGCAAAGATAAAGATGGTTATCAAAAATATCTATGCCGCAACTGCAATCACCAGTTTGCACCTGACCGACCTGCTGTCAGGGAGATGCAGAACTATCCTCGATGCCCTGTATGTGGCAAGGCATCCTTCATCCATCACGACTACAAGCACTACACCAACTATCGTTGCGGTGATAAGTCTTGCTATCATTCGTTCTTTGTTGCCAAACATACTTCTGTAGATGCTGCTTCCATGTCAAGCCTGTTTGGCAAAACTGACTTCAAGCGTATGAGACATCCGGTTCATCTGATCATCACAGCTCTTTCTATGTTCTACCTTGGAAAGAACTCTTTTAGAAATATCGCTTTGATATTTCAGATAGCCTTTAATGTCAAAGTTTCTCATACTACTATCAGCGATTGGTGTAAGAAATTCGCTCCCATGTTCCAAGACTTCAGCTTGCAGCTAATGCCAGCCCTTAACTTCGACTCTGATGAGTGGCATACCGATGAGACTGTGGTTAAGATAAATGGTACAAAACATTACATCTGGTTCATCGTTGACTCTGAAACCAGGTTTATTTTGGGTTATCATCTATCACCACATCGTGATTCTCCACAAGCCTTCTCATTATTAGAATCAGCCAAGGTTCTAGGTAAACCAGGTGCTATTGTTTCGGATCGTTACAGTGCATACAAAGTGCCTGTAAAATCCATTTTCAACGATGTAAAGCATATTAGAGTTCAGTCATTCAAGGATGACATATCGAACAACCTCATAGAATCCTTCCATCATCAGTTCAAGGCTTGGTACAAGACGAAGCAGGGATTCAATTCCTTTGATTCGGCCAATAACCTGATCAGTATGTTTGTATTCTTCTTTAACTTTGTCAGACCGCATTCATCGCTTGATGGTCTTACACCTGCTCAAGTTGCTGGTTTAAAGCTATCAGCTAAAGAAAAACGGAAGTTCTTACTTGTAGCCTAAATTCCGCTTAGTTACTTCCCAACTGCTGCACTGTGGATTGTCACAGGGCAGGCGCTAGCCTGTTCATTTTACCCTTGACCATCCATAGGGAAGCAGTTACTAACTTGTTTGCGGAATTTTGAGCTATTCTACGAAACATTGTGCTAGTTTTTCATATTAACTTTACAGAGTCATTATTTCAAAAGAGTATATAAGCAGTATTCCTTTACTCTCTTAACAACTGCCAATACCGGTTTACTTTGGCTCATAGTAAAACATCCCTCTATTCACCCATATTAAACAGATTACTAATAGTTTTTATCAACCATGTTCTGATACTTTGTCAAAACCACGTTCATTAGCTTTTCCCATTCGGATGGATCTATAAATGGATTGATTTCGGTTTGTTTCATCATAATGCTTCTCTTTTCCATCATATTACTATGTGACGGATGACTGGTTATAACTATATCCACATGCTCAAATCTAATCTTATCAATGGATTTTTGAAAATCATCCCTCAAGGAATAAGGGAAGCCGTATTTATCCAAATATGCCCTGGTCATGGTCATTACTCCTCTACCTCCGAAATAACCAACACGATAGATA
>JAKJBT010000027.1 GCA_022706865.1 Bacillota bacterium | reverse complement strand
ATCATATGGTTCAGCTTTTCTCTCATTGAAGCAGTTTTTTCTTTTATTTTTCTCCTTATGCTGCTAAGCTGAGGACTGGCGTTGTCTGCTATTTCCTCTTCGCTGATTATGACGCTGTTTATTCTGTCTTCTATACCTTTGAATGCCGATAGGGTATCTATATAATACTCAATTATCGGAAAGCTTTCCTCGCCTCTGTCCTCATTCATGAAAGCTTTCAACCTTCTGGCAGCTCTTAATGTGTCTGCCACCTTAAGAAGCTCTCCCGGTTCCAGAAAAGATCCCATCTTGACCTTTTTCAGGGGCATTCGGATGTCCTGCACTCCGCCAATGGGGATGCTGCCTTTCTTTAGTGTAAGATTTACAGCTTCTGTGGTTTCCTGAAGCAGCTCCTTTATCTCATTGAGGTCACCGGAGGGCTTCAAATCAGCCGCAATATCCCTTCCCATAGGCGAAACGGTATTTTCGCACAACATATCTATAATTTTATTATATTCAAGAATTCTAAGTGCCTTATCGTTCAATCCATTCACCTCTTCACGCACTCCGCATCCCTCAGCCCGTATCTGACTTTACATCTCCTTATGGGCGGGGAGGTAGAAACAGAATTCCGAGCCTTCTCCGTTCACGCTTTTTACATTTATTTCACAGCCGTGAGCATTTATTATGTTCTTTACTATTGCCAGCCCAAGGCCGGTGCTGTTCTCCGACCTTTGCTTGTCAACTATATAAAATCTATCCCAAATGAAGGGCAGGTCCACCTCAGGTATCCCTTCCCCAAAATCTCTTACACATACATATATGTTTTCACCTTGCCTGTATGCGCTTATCAATATTTCACCATTATCATACGAATGCTTGATTGCGTTGAAAATCAAATTAATCAGCACCTGCTTTATTCTGTTTTCATCCCCGAAGCAGGCAAGTGCATCCTCCGGCGTATTCGTGAATTTAATATCTATATTCCTTTTTAATGCATGTGGCAGCATCTTGTCTATTATGCTCCTGATCAGTCCGTCCATACTGAAGGGCATGGATTGGAGCTGTACGTATCCCGCTTCCATCTGCGACAACTGGAGAATTTCATCCACCATCCGCTTTAGCCTTGCTGTTTCATCCATAATTATACCAAGATATTTATTTCTTTCCTCCTCTGATTCAACAAGCCCGTCCTGAAGGACCTCCGAATACCCCTGCAGATAGCTTAACGGTGTCCTTATTTCATGGGATACATTGGCTATGAACTCTCTCCTTATCTGTTCAACCCGGGTAAGCTGCTTTGCCAGGTTGTTTATTGTATCCCCAAGCTCCTTTATCTCCCTGCTGGAGCGCAGGTCAATTTTTGTATTGTAATTGCCCTTTGATATCTCCAGCGCGGCATTGTTGATACGCTTCAGCGGCCTTGAAAAGCTTTGTGAAAGGAAATATGATATTGCGGAAGCAAGCGCTATTGCCGTGATAAATATATATAAAAACTGCTTCCTTATGGCATCAATAGTTGTCTGCATATACTCCAGGGTTGTGATTATATATACGGCTCCGGTAATCTCGTGTTGCTTTAATGATTCGCCCCCGTAGCTTTCACTGATGCGCTGCTTGTTCTCCTGGGTCAAAACCACATTTTTTTTGACTGGAACGCCAACCAGAAGTGTATCCATTTCCTTTGGCCATACCGAATATGGGTTGCTGATTTCTTTGCTCTGCTCATAGACTGTTTCCCCTTTAAGTATCTTGCCAATATGGTTCTTCCCAAAAATATTATCCAGCTTGTATTTGTTTGTACCTTCCACATAGATTATTTTTCCGTCACTGTCGGTGATTATTATTATATCATTTACTCTTCTCATCACACTGTAGTAAGGTATGGTAAAATGCTGATCCCTGGCTACATAATTTGCCAGCCTGAAACAATCCTTCTCCAGCTGTTCTTTCTCCAATTCGAAATAAAAATCATTTAAGAATTCCGTCTGGAATATCAAGGTAAAAACCAGGAGTGCCAATGTCATTGCAATTATTGATGCCCAAAGCTTGAATGCTATTCCATAGCTCCTCATTTCGGCACCTCGAACTTATACCCGACACCCCACATGGTACTGATACAGCTGCTGTAATCTCCCAGCTTCTCTCTCAGCTTCTTTATATGGGTATCCACAGTTCTTGGGTCACCGTACTGCTCATAGCCCCAGACCTTAAGAAGCAGCTGCTCCCTTGTAAAGACGATTTTGGGATTGGCAGCCAGAAAGTACAATAATTCATATTCTTTATTGGTAAGGTTGACAGTCCTTCCGTTTACCGTTACTTCCCTGGACAGCCTGTCAATCACAATATTCCCAAACCTATAATATGAAGCCGCTTCATTGCTCTTAATTTCTGCCCTTCGCAGCAGAGCTTTTACTCTTGCCATCAGCTCTTTCGGGCTGAAGGGCTTCACCAAATAGTCATCGGCACCCAGTTCGAAGCCGAAGAGCTTGTCAAATTCCTCACCCCGTGCTGTCAATAGTATTATGGGAACATTCGAAGTCCTTCTTATTTCCCTGCATACAGTCCAGCCATCGATTTCAGGAAGCATGATATCAAGTATAACAATGTCCACACTGTTCGTTCTGAAAAGATTCAATCCCTGTTTCCCGTCAACGGCCTCAATAATCACGAAGTCCTCTTTTCTGAAAACTATCTTGATTAGCTCCCTCATCTTTTCTTCATCTTCAACAAGCAGTACCCTAACACTGTTATTCACCTACAGTTCCTCCTTTCAATCGACACCCCTGTAAAAATGCCCTTTTGTAAATCCTAATCCCTTGATTTCTTTTATTAGCGGCCTGTCATCATCATTCATACTGCTATAGTTCCTGTACAGTTTCATAATTCTGCCAGCCTCTTCCGGCCCTTCAATATAAAAATCTGCCCTCAGCTTCATAACTCCGCTGTCTATTACATCTCCCAAATCTTCAACCATAAACAGTACATTGGAGTTCAAAAGCTGCGTCCTGCATGAATCAAGCTTTTTTATCCTGAAAATTTTTCCTTTCTCGTCTATTATACCATAATTGGAGCTATTGCATCCCCGGGGATAATTGCAGTTGTCTCTGAACATCGAAACCGGGCAGTATTCGGTGGTCATAACCGGCAAATATCCATACACAACAGATTCCGCGGCAGCTGCGGTATTTGAAGTTATTGCTTTAATCTGCGGGAGATTCAATTCCGCGGACAGTCCTACGGCTTCCGCTCCTTCCCTGTGCCAATGGCTTGCGGATACGGAATTAAACACATTCATGCTGTAATTAACCCTTATCCTGCGGATTCCTAATATCCTTGCCAGTTCCAATTGCCCGGCACCCGATACCACTACCCCGAAATACCTCATATCCGCTGCCTTTATTATTTCCCCAAGCCGATCCTTTATTTTTCCTGTTTCCCTGTCCTGCATAATGTTCGGGAGCACATAAAACAAGCTCTTGTCCATACTTTTGCATGTTTCTGCGACTTTTACGGTTTCGGGAACAATATTTCCCTCATATACATCACTGAGAATATATACCGAATCAGCTCCCGAATTTAAAGCACTTACAGCAGAGGCATAATTCCTGATTCCTGCTATATATTCCAATGAATCTTCTCCGGAAGCCTTCACCGGTGATATCAAACCGTTGATTAGCCCTGCGGCATTAATTTGGATAATCGGGCGGTCATATCTTTGTGAGCGCATTTGAGAAAGCAATTCCAGTACCTTTCTTCTCATCCGGTTTATTTGCCTTGCAGGTATGTAGCAATCACTGTCTATTGCTGTCTCGGTTGCATCTATCATGTAAGGGGTATCCCCTGTTTTCCCAAGATGCTCCAATATTTTTTCAACTGTAGCAGCGGCCTTTGCAGCAGCTTCGACCCTTTCCGTATCGGTATAGCTTGCAACGTTGCCGTCGCTGTCCTTTACCGTTATTACCGGGTATTCCCCGGTTTTAAAATTCAGACTGCACCGGACAGGGATTTTCCTTGAATTCTCAGGTGAATACTCCTCTCTTGCCCTTCTGTTCAACTCGCTGTCAAAGGTTTTGTTTACCCGAGAACCGGCTTCAACCCTGTCTCTTATGAAAACCTCCGCAATATCTCCTTTTACCGCGCTTTTTACATTCCTGCCCCTGACCCTTATTCCGCTGATTATTGCACCGGTACTTCTGCCGCTTTTTGATATTATTTCGATTCCGTCCCCGTCATTCAATGAATTCTCTTCTATTAAAAGGGATACTATTTCGCCTTTCTGACTTATTGCCTTTCCCAGCCTTACACCTCTGTTGTCGGGCCTGTCTATGCTAACCACATCACTGTTCCTTCTGTTGAACAGGTATCCTTCGGTAAACTCCCTGTTGAATGCACTTTCCAGTTCATAAGCAGCATTGGCGGTATCGAATTCTTTGCCTTTTATTATATTATCCAGGGCATTCCTGTAATGTCTGACTACTATTGCCACATACTCGGGTTTTTTCATTCTTCCTTCTATCTTCAGGGAGGCCACCCCCGACTCCGCCAACTCCTTCAATCTGTTGTATGTATTAAGGTCCCTGGTACTCAGCAAATGCTTGTTCCGGTTCTCAACCACCGCTTTTCCGGTATTGAAATCATATAAGGAATATTTCTTCCTGCAGGGCTGGGCGCATCTCCCCCTGTTTCCGCTCCTTCCGCCTATAAGGCTGCTCATAAGGCACTGCCCCGAATAGCTCACGCACAAAGCCCCGTGTATGAATATCTCCAGCTCCGCATCTGTGCTTTCGGCAATGCCCCTGACCTCTTCAAGGGACAATTCCCTTGCCAGCACTATCCTTTTGGCACCCAATTCCGAATAGTACCTGGCTCCTTCCGCATTGTGCACGGTCATCTGGGTGCTGCAGTGAACCGGCAGATCCGGGAAGGCATTCCTTGCCAGCTTTAGGAGAGCAATATCCTGGACAATTATACCGTCAACACCTATTTGATATAAGAAGTTTACATAGTCCAGGGCTTCCGTTAGTTCCCGGTCGGACAACAAAATATTGACAGTGACGAATACCTTGACGCCCCTTATATGGGCATAATTAACTGCCTTTGTTAGGCTTTGGCCGTCAAAGTTGTCGGCATACGCTCTGGCATTGAATTTATTTCCGCCCAAATAAACAGCATCAGCACCGCTTTCAACAGCAGCAGCTAATGCTTCAAAATTCCCGGCAGGAGCTAGAAGTTCTATCCTTTTCATATCTTCACATCCTGTGACTCATGTCTCGTAATTATTTTTACCTTATATTCCTGTTTTTATCTATTCTTTTTATTTTCGTTTCATCCAGTTCTTTTTTCGTCTTCAGCAGCTCTATCTGGTTTTCAAAAAGCTTGTTCTGAACATCCTCAATTGTTTGCCTGGAAACATCCAGCTCGCACCTTAAATCCCTAAGCTCCTCCTGTGCTTTTGCCCACTCCCTGCTTATCTTGCCCAGTTCAATCTGTGACCTTGTATACTCACTCTGCATTTTTGTATATTGCTCTTTAATGGCCTCCAACTCCTGTCGCAGTTCATTCAGCTCCTCAAAAGGCCTTTGCATTTCTCCCTGGATGTTCTCCAGCTTCTCAGCGGTTTCAGCAAGCTCATCCTGGGATTTTTGCAGTTCGTCTGCCAGATTCAGGGCAGTAAGCACAGCAACCATAGTGGGGTTATACCTTGAATTGCTCCTTGCAATTTCCTTCATCGCTTCATCAACCTTAGCTGCAAGATTATATATATATTCTTCTGACTTTTCAGCAACCATCACATATTCGGTTCCGAATATGCTGACCGTTGTCTTATTCTTCTCAGCCATATATTTCAACTCCTTTGGGATTAAAAACTATATCTAAGTAATATTCTTCAAAATACGCGGATTTTCCTTCATTTTTTTACATTAAGGCAAAATAATTGTGAAACAGCATATCAACTCACATTGCATAAGTGCTCGCTGATATGCTGTCCCATTATTCTACTGCCTTAATTCCGCTCCTATCTGATTTTCAAGGGAGCTTATTATTTTGTTGTGAACTCTTGTTATATCCTCTTCCGAAAGAGTCTTTTCATCGGACCTGTATACTATGGAGTAAGCCATGCTCTTATAGCCTTCCTTTATCTGGCTTCCCCTATATATGTCAAAGAATTTGACATCTTCAACAAGCTTGCCGCCTTTATTCCTGATTATCTCCTCTATCTGCCCCGCCGTAATCTCTTCAGCCACAACGATTGCTATATCCCTTGCAACTGACGGGTACTTCGGAAGTGCTTTATACTTTATATTCATATTGCACTGTCTCAATATCTCTTCAAAATTAAGCTCAGCAATATAAACCCTTACCGGTATATCATACTTGTCAAGCACTTCAGGATGCACTTCTCCCAGGCAGCCTATCCTCCGGTTGTTTATCAGAAGCTCTGCAGTCCTCCCCGGATGCATGCTGTCATTATTTGAGGACAATATCCTGTATCTTTCTATATGCAATTCATCCATCAGATTTTCAATGACACCCTTCAGGTCAAAGAAATCCACATCTCCGTACATGCCTATGGTAAGGGTCTCTCTTTCCTCCGCAAGCTTTTCTACGGTCAGCTCATCCGCCAGGTAAACCTTGGAAAGCTCAAAGAACCGCCCCTCACTTACTTTCATATTGTAGTTCCTTGATATTACCTCCAGCATGTTGGGTATCATTGTAGTCCTCATTATGCTCTGGTCTTCTCCAAGAGGATTCAACAGCTTTATTGCATTTCTAAGTGGATTTTCTGCTTTGAGGTTTATTTTGTTGTATACCGCCGGGCTGACAAAGGTATAAGTCAATACCTCATAAAGCCCCTGGGCTGCCATGTTGGACTTTGCCAGATCCCTTATTACCTGCCTGTTGTTCTTTCCGCCCTGTGTAAAGGTAGTGTCCATCAGTTTAACAGGGATTTTGTCATAACCGTAAAGCCTTGCAATTTCTTCTATCAAATCGGCTTCACCCTCAACATCGTCTCTGAAGGTTGGTACCGTTACCTCCAGATCCCCATCGGCCATCTCCGCCTTGAATTCCAGAGCTTTAAAATACCCAATCACCATTTCCTTTGTTATATCCTGAACCCCGATGAAATCATTCACCTTCTTAATATTCAGCCTCAATTTCCTGGCCTTTACAGGAGCGGGATATATATCAATGCTTCCGCCTACAATCTCACCGGCGCCTAACTGGCAAACAAGGCTGCATGCCCTGTTCAGCGCCATTTCGGCAAGCTCCGGGTCAATTCCCTTTTCATATCTGGAGGAAGCTTCAGTCCTGAGCCCCAGCTTTTTGGAAGTCAATCTTATATTCACGGGGTTAAAGTTCGCACTTTCAAATATAATTGCTGTTGTGTCATTTTTTATTTCACTGCCGTAACCTCCCATAACTCCCGCTATACCGGTAGGTTTTTTCCCGTCGGCTATAACAAGCATTGATTCATCCAGCTTTCGCTCCGTTTCGTCAAGGGTCAATATTTTCTCTCCGGGCATTGCATTTCTTACTATGATTTTTTTGTCCTCCAAATCCCTATAGTCAAAGGCATGCATGGGATGGCCCAGTTCCAGCATAACAAAATTGGTTATATCAACTATGTTGTTTATAGGCCTGACGCCTGCTTTTACAAGTCTTTCCTGCATCCATGCAGGAGAATCCTTAATCTCTATATTCTTAACCATCCTGGCCATGTATCTTGGACAAAGCTCGTTGTTCTTTACTTCAATATCTATATAATCCTTTATATTTTCACTGTTTTCCTTATAACCGGTATCCGGGTATTTCATAGCAACTCCAAAGGTTGCGGCAGCTTCCCTGGCTATACCCAAAATACTTAGGCAGTCAGGCCTGTTGTTTGTTATTTCAAATTCAACTACAGTGTCATTAAGTCCGAGAATGTCCTTTATATCCGCACCAAGAGGGTATTCTCCATCCAATATATATATTCCGTCCAGCATATTTTCAGGCACTTTGTCAAGGTCCAGGGCTAGCTCCTGGGCGGAGCACATCATTCCGTTCGATTCTACGCCCCTGAGCTTTCCCCTCTTGATTTTTACCCCGCCGGGAAGTGTTGAACCATGTTTGGCAATGGGTATATAGTCCCCTTCCTTTATGTTGTCCGCCCCTGTGACAATCTGAATCACCTCGGTTCCAACATCACATTGGGCTACAGTCAGCTTATCTGCGTCGGGATGCTTTTCTGTCTTTAATATTTTCCCCACGACTACATTGTCAATTTCCTTTCCCAGCTCCTCTATTCCTTCAACCTTTGACCCCGACATGGTCATTGCATCGGCAAAACCTTTTGAATCAAACTTTATATCCACATAATCCTTTAACCATTTAACAGGTACAAGCATGTTTAATCTCCTTTCTACCTTAATTACTATATTAAAACTGCGACAGGAACCTCTTGTCATTCTCGAAGAAAAGCCTGAGGTCCTCCACATCATATTTCAGCAGTGCGATCCTATCAAGGCCCATGCCGAATGCAAAGCCTGTATATATCTCAGGGTCTATGCCGCAATTCCTGAGCACATTGGGATGTACCATACCGGCGCCCAATATCTCAATCCATCCTTCATATTTACATACCCTGCAGCCTGCTCCCTTGCAAGCTGAACAAGTACAGTCCATTTCGGCACTTGGCTCAGTAAACGGGAAGTGATGGGGCCTGAATCTTGTCCTGGTATCCTCTCCGTACAGCCTCTTTGCAAATACATCCAAGGTTCCCTTCAGGTTCGCCATAGTAATACCCTTATCTACAACCAAGCCTTCTATCTGGTGGAACATAGGTGAATGTGTGGCATCTATTTCATCTCTCCTGTATACCTTCCCAGGTACCAGTACTCTTATCGGAGGCTTCTGCAGCTCCATAGTCCTGACCTGCATCGGGGAAGTCTGAGTCCTTAACAGTATATCTTCGGTAAAATAGAAGGTGTCCTGCATATCCCTTGCAGGGTGATACTTGCTGTGATTTAACGCATCAAAGTTATAATATGCTTTTTCTATTTCCGGCCCTTCCACTATTGTAAATCCCATGCCTATGAATATCTGATTGATTTCATCCTGCACCTTGGTCAGGGGATGCTTGTTTCCCAGGGCTTTCCTTTTAGATGGCATTGTAACGTCAATGAATTCTTTTCCCAGCCTTATTTCCAAGTCCTTCCTCTTAAGGCAGTATGCCGTTTCTTCAATCTTTTCATTGATATAATCCCTTATTTCATTGGCCAACTGCCCAATTACAGGCCTTTCTTCAGGGCTGAGCCCCCCCATTCCCCTCAGTACCTGGGTAAGTTCTCCTTTTTTGCCCAGATACTTTATTCTCAGTTCTTCCAATTCCTTCTGGGACTGAACGCTTTCCAGCTCCTTAACAGACTGCAATTTGATCTTTTCAAGTGTCTCTTTCATTTTTCATGCTCCTTTCCTATATGCTATGTTTTACAAAAATTAAAACCTTCATCCCCTAAAAAGGGACGAAGGTTATCCGCGGTACCACCCTGCTTGTTTGCATTCCGCAAACCGCTCCAAATGTAACGGTATTTACCGTCAAAGCCTACTGGTGCTGTTAACACCCTCTTCAGCCCTGAATCTCCGGAGTGAACTTCAACTGCTTCCATGCCGGTGCGCTTTCAGCCGGTGGCAGCACCTCTCTTCTGGCCTTCCGCAATTTACTCTCTCCATCAACGATTGAATCAATATCAGCTTTTTAATGAATCTTAATAGATTATATCATAAGGCTTTATAGGTTACAAGAAATAAAACTATGTGGTATATAATATGCAATTGTTCGTATTAAGTACTCCCCAAATATTCATTGATTCTCATAATATAGTTGATTATAATTTAGTTATAACATAGTGGGGGGTGAGGTCATGCTTGACAGGAGAAAGGGACCCGATAAACTTGTAAAATGGGTAAAATGGTCAGGAATAATATCCTGGATCCTGGTAGCGATAGCGCTGTTTATTACAATAATTGCAAAACCCGACTTTGAATCCTACATAGACAAGTCCTTTCACGTAAAACTGCAAAGCAATTGGGACATAAATATGATGCAATATGTCCTGGTGCTGCTGGTACTGCTTTTCTTCTTCTGTATAATATCCATTGCTATAAATCTTTCCAGGTGCAGGCGAAAAAGCGACAGGTTCAACAAAACCCTTATATTGAACGCTGTTGCCTCTTTCATCGGAATTCTGCTTTATTTATTGTTTTTCATTTGAAGAGACAGGAATAAGTAATGTATTATTGTTAGTCCTCTCATCATCCAGCATCTTCAAAGCATATTCCTTTGTAAAGCAGGGGGCTATGTTCTCAAGCTTTTTAAAGCCCTCAGTATTCACTATGTCATTGAGTGCTTCATTCCTATACCCTGCAAAATACAACATATTCATCCTGCATACCGTCTCCAGCACTAATTCCCTTTCTGCATCAGACAGTCCCTCAAGCTGTTCAAGGCATTCCTGGTGCATCCTGCCGCACTGTTCAGTGAAAAAGCAGGCTGAATAATCCTCAAAATTAAGGGGAGTTCCGTCTTTCGCATTCTCATGTATGTCGTAATCATCCATATCCAATGGGATTGTACGGTAATCAAAGCCAACGTAGGGAGTATACTTCATCCGGCCGTACTGATGGGGATAAACTGCCAGGCTGCTGGTTCCGATATCATAGATTTTATTTCCCTGGTATTCATCGGATTTTATATCCTGTATGTGAATATGGCCGGTAAAGACTATTTCTATTCCGTGCTTGTGGAATACTTTTAAAGCATCCTCGCTGTTTTTTATCGTATAATTTGCCTTTATCATCTCACTGTGGTCAATCAGGCTGTGATGCATAACCGCTGCCAGCTTCGCGTTATTCTCCTTCGCCAGGGCGGCGCACTGCTCAATCCATTTGAGAGTATCCGGCCGCAGATATCCGCTTTGCTCAGGGTACTTCCTCGCCATGTTCCTGTCAGTATCTGTGGAATCCAGCATAAGCAGCCAAATATCTTCCGCAGGCATTGCAAGATAGCTTAAAGAATTGGGATCCCTTGACACGCAGCCCTCGTAGCCGAAGGGGGCATAAAGGTTCACATAATCCTCTGAGGTGATTGTTTCGATGTCTGTTACCTCATCTCCGATGTATTTCCTGGCGTAAGGATTTTGGATATCATGATTGCCCGGTACAACAAATACGCAAGTGCCCATATCCTCAATAGTTTTCAGCTTTTCTGCCAGTTCAATATGGCTCTGCCTGGTTCCGTTGCATGTCAGATCTCCTGTTATAATAAGAAAATCGGGTTTTTCCGCCTCAATATCCTTAATAAGCGCATCAAGAAGCTCATCAGTATGATTCAGCATTTTGCCGTCCCCCGAAGCCAAAAAATCTTCAAAGGCCTTGCCGCTGTCATAGGTTTCTTTTGAAATATAATGAGGATCTGATACGATAAAAAAGCTGAAAGGCTGATTGGTCTTGATATCTGCACAGCCAATAGAATACTGAAATGCTTCGGCACATCCCGAGGATATGAGAAGTATCAGAATATATGCAAACAGAATTGAAAATTGATGCTTCTTCATGGCCAACCCTCCCTTTCTTTCCGAAAGGAGTGCAGCGAGTTACAGGTTTACTTTGTTATTATTATATCACACTTTTATTAATATTTGTTTATTTTTAAACAATTATTATTATTGTTATTTTATAGTAAAAATACCGCTTTTCACTTCAAACTATCCGCTCTCAGCCTTATCAAATACCATATCCTCTTCACTTTCCTCTTCGTCTATAAGCCCTGCATCTTATTCCACCGGAGACGGCCGCATCAGATATAAGGCCATGGCGGACAGCAGCACCACCGCTATGCCTGTTATCACAAGCAGCTGCATGCCCCGACCGGAACCCTTATTTTTATCTTCAGTGAGTTTGATTTTGTCCATACTTCGCAGGCCTCCTATCATGGTACTTGATACTCATATTTCAGCCATTTCTATTATTTGACACCTTTCGACAAATTCCTTCTTCAGCAAAAATCTAAAAAGACTATATGCTTGTATTCTGCATATAGCCTTTAAATTCTTTTATGGTGGGACCGGCTGGGTTCGAACCAGTGACCCCCACGATGTCAACGTGGTACTCTAACCAGCTGAGCTACGGTCCCATGTACTTTCATATTATATCATTTATGATTTGCTTGTTCAAGAAGTTAATGATGCCAGATCGTATAATTTTGTTCTCGGTTTAAAAAAACCAGATCAGCCTCAATTCCATCAAAGGTTTTTATTTGTATCACTAACCTTCTTGTCTGACAATAATATAGATAATATTGGAAGACAAGTAGGCTAGTTATAAATATAATTATTTTTTTGTTCGGTATACTTATTACAGAATTTTAGTTTTTCGGGGCTTTCCGTGATATATATCCATTACTCATTTATCCAATTGTCGTTTACAAACCTAAGTTCTAATGTACCTAGTACATTATCTTTTTCGTCTACTACATTTATTATTAATTTATTATCAATTAAGCTCAGTGAATAGTCATATTGCTCTACGTCTGTTACTATCTCATTTGTTATTGAGAACCCACCTTCATGTTTTTCTAAGAGCCAGTTATCTTTGTCTATATTGCTTATCCCATTATATACAGTCCATTTATTTCCTTGGTGCTTAAATGTCAAAAAATTTATATAAGTGTTTTCTGTATCATATAATTTTTCTGCAATAAGTACATAATAGTTTTCCTCTAAGTATAGTATATTACTATATAAAATACTATTTACGCTTTCTGTAATATTTAATTCATGTATCTCTTGCACATTTAATTTTTTTTTATCATCCCAACATTGCAAATATATCTTTGCAATTCCTCCCATCTTTATTTCCTTCAATCCAAACTCTATAAGTCTATAACTCAGTTTATCAATTGTCACGGTCTCACTTATTTTGATATAATAGTTTGAATTGGTTCCTAATATATCTTCTGATTGCATATCTAAGCTATCTTTTTCATTTAAAACTTCCAACATATATTTATTAACTAAGCTGCAAACATAATAAGTATCTTTTGGAGACAATGAAGAGTTCATTTTCTTCATTTCATCTTTTAGCAACTGCAGGTTTTGTAGGTATTCATTATTTTCATCTATTACTTGATTCTCTATGTTATCAGTAGAAGTGCTTATTGACTGTGTTTTACTTTGTTCTTTTACTTCTTTATACTCGCATCCCATAGTTGTCAGTGTGATTAAAATAATGAATAAATACATAATTACTTTTTTCATTTACTGTTTAACTCCCTTTCTTTTGAGAAGTATGTTATCCGACACATTTTTTTAAATTATATGCCGGATAACACTGCAGCTTAATAAAATCTTAACCAAACAATAATATTTCTACCAGGATTCACCTTTCTTAATACCTAACATTTCCCTGACTTCAGGCATTGAGAAGTAATCTGTTGGATAATTTTTTTGTCTCTTCTCAATGATCATGCCAAAATGCAAATGCGGAGAACTATTAGCTATTCCACTATACCCTATTACATCGCCTTGTTTTACATGTATTTCGTTTTTATCACTGGAAGACTTTTTAAATTCCAATTTTGAAAGATGCGTGTAATACAAATAGTATCCTTTTCTACCGTCTTTATAAGTTATTGGCTTATCAAGCTTAATTAAAACACTGTATGGAGTATCAATATACTCACCAGTCTTTGGGTCTTGTCTTTTCCACGAGGTATGTCCAAGCTCTGCATATACTATAGTACCATCCGCTGCTGCAACACAAGGGGTTCCAATATCTGCTCTAATATCTAAACCACTATCGCTTCTATGATATGGAATCTCTGGTTTCTCAAATGTTTCTTCTCCATATCCGGCCTCTTTACCAGATATTATCGGTTTAACTAGACCATATTCCGAAACCCCTTTATTATTATCTACAATACTGTCAGTCTCTTCAGGTAAATCAAGAACTTTCTTCAGCCCACTCTTCTCCTCCGGTGCCCTTTTTGCCTTGCCGCTGAACAGCATGTCGTAGCTTGTCTGTCCGACCTTCCCTCTATATTCCTTGCTGTTCCACAGCTTGTTCGTTTCTTTGAATGTGTTTACTGCGAATTCTGTGTTCGTGCCGAATACGCCATCCTCATTAAGCTCCTTACCTTCCATATCCTTATAGCCAAGCTTGTTCAGCTTATGCTGCATCAGGTCCACGTATACGTTATACCCTTTTGTTTCTCTCGATAATGTAGTGCCCAGCTTCGGGATAAGCATATCCTTAAGTTCTTCGGCTCCTATTCCGTCTATTTCGCTGAACTTTTCTATTTCCAATTCCAGCTCAGCCATTCGCTTCTTCAGCTGTTCTGCTTTGCTCTTTTGTTTCCGTTGCTGTCATACCTGAAGGTGGTTTAATAATATCGAAAAATTTACCTTCTGTATAAATTCTAACAGAAGGTGTACATGCTGTAAATATTTACCTCATATGTCTTTTGTTCAATGCCTGACACATATAGGATCTTTGCATCTGACATTTATCTATTTCTTACCAGTATGACCAATCTTCTGCAATAACTGTCTATCTGTCGTGCTGGCAGCTATATTCGATATATTCTGATCTTGATGAAAAAAGTGTGAACAAGCAGCATAAAAAAAACGCCAACCAAAATCGATGGTTGACGTTATCAGCCTCACAATTATTCGCTTTTTTCTTCTGCACAGCAGCTTTTTTCTTCCTTCTTGAGCTTGATTTTCTTTACTATCTCGGGAACCATGCCGACAAGCTTTTCAATGTTTGATCTGTTCTTTACGGGAAGCAATGTAACCGAACCTTCCCTGATGACTATTACAGCATCCGGGGATATTCTGGCACCAACGCCTATACCTGTTCCCGTAGCATCATTTCCCTTTTCATCCTTTCCGCCGCCGCCTCCGCCGCCGCATCCAAAGGCCACTGTAATAATCGGGATCAGTGTTGTTTCTCCAACAACAATTGGTTCTCCGATGACTGTTTCTGTTTTCAGGAATTTTTCCAGATGGCTGAATAAAGTTTCCAGGCTTTCATTTATCGGTGTTTTACTTTCCATTATTATATCCTCCTATAATTGTTTTCATAATTGTTTACATTATTAATTACACTTATATATTAAAAAAGTTTCAACTTTTTTTCTTTCTGAACAATATTTTCCTTACGGGCTTTTTCAAAGCAGTCCTTATAGTCTGATAAGCCAGGCTTCCTACTGTCATGCTGCCTTCAGCGCGCAAATCCAAATCTATTATTTCCTGGGTAAAGTCAGGATATAACCCTACTCTTGCATGAGGAATCATAGACTTTACTACTGCCGCAGCACCGCACACCATTCCCGTAAGCGAGGGGTCATCAAAGCCATAGGTTGCGTATAAATGCATATACTTCGGCTTTACTATATTCAGCACCCTCTTTATATATTCAATAATCTCATTTATCAATGCCCTGTCGGCAATCTCCCTGAATCCGGGTACTTTCTTTTCTTTCTCTTTTTTTTCTGTTTCCTGCTCGGATTGTTCTTTTTTCCCCTCATGATCCCTGCTTTTCAGCTTACAAACTTTCTTATCCAGTATCCGAAGGGTTACATCATAATTTTCTCCTTCTATTTCAACGCTTATCCCTAACAGCTTTCCTGCCCAGCCAAAGGCAAACTGCCCTCTGACTCCCTCAGCAGTAAGAACCTGTCCTCTGTAATTAACAGGTATTATAAGCAGCATGAAAGCCAGCCCTGATAGGAGAAGCAGCAAATACAGCAATATTTTAAGAATTATCAATAATACAACCATCGGGTATACCCCCAATAAATAATTACCATAAGCTGGTCAGAAGCTTCTTGACTTCTTTTTTTACAAGGGACTTCATAAGATTCCCCGTGTATGAAGCAGCTCTTTTTGCTCCTCTGCTTATGATTCTGCTTCCGGGAATGTATCCTGCGAACTTCAAAGAATTATCCGCCACTTTCCTTCCGAACTCGATACTCCGGTTCAGGGTATATTTAAGCTTCTCTCTCTTGTTCAGCTCATACATGCAGTCATCAACAAGCCTCGTTATATTCATATCCAGGTTTCTTATCTCCGAATCATCATCAAAGAACTTATACAGCTCATTTTCCAGAGTCATGACCATATCAAGTTCCTTCCTGCACTCACCGCAGTAGTTAATATGCTCTTTAAGAAAAATAAATTCCAGCGGGTCAATGGTGTTGTCGGCATATCTCTGTATGATTTCCCTGTCAAATCCACAGTTCATTTCCGCACCTCCAAGTTTCATTTCATTGCATTTCTTAGTTTTTCCTTCAAAATATTTCTCGCCCTGTAAATATCCGTTTTGACAGTGCCGAGAGGCTCCTTGAGCACTGCTGCAATCTCTTCGTAGCTTAATCCTTCATAATATCTGAGGATCAATACCATCCTGTGTTTTGGCCTAAGGCACTCCAGGTTTTCTCTTATAATATGCCCCAATTCATTATCCAGGACTTCGGATTCCACATCCTTCGAAGCGGCAACTACCTCCTCAATCGTTCTGTCATCTTCATACCCTGCATTAAGCGATACCGAATCATATCTGAGAGTCCTTTTGAAGTTGAGGCATGTATTTACCGCAATTGTTCTGAACCATGGGTGAAAGGGCATTTTGACATCAAAGCTTGATATATTGTTAAAAACCTTTATGTAAACCTCTTGGGCAATATCCAAAGCATCCTGCTCATTCTGCACATAATTATAGCAAAGCTTGTACAGATATTTTTCATACATTTTGAAAAGCTCTGTGAAAGCAGACTTGTCATACTTCTTGCACCGAACAATAATACCGGCTTCTACATTCACAGCACCACCTCCAGGCCATACAGTATATTACACAAAAAAACCAAAAATTGTTTCATTTTTTTTCTGTTTATTTAACTGCTAAAAATTTATAAAAAGGTAAAGCTATATATATCGTGAAAAAGATTCATCATTACAAAATCAGTAGATATGTCTAATTTTGTATTAAAGTAATGTACTTTTCACGATATATGCATCAAGGAAAATGTTTCGCACTATTTAATTCAGCATAAGATGTTAACTGCGAAACATCTAAATAACTCATTATGAAAGGATGATGCTTGTGAAGGTTAAACAGATTATGACCACCGATGTCAGCACTGTTACGCCAAATGATACAGTTACCAAGGCTGCATCAATTATGAAGCAGTTAAATGTAGGTTCGGTACCTGTAATTGACGGCAGCAGAGTAGTCGGTATTGTAACCGACAGAGATATTACACTTCGCGGGATCGCAAAAGGCGAAGACCCAAACCAAAAAATTTCAGAAATAATGACCTCTGATGTCAAATACGCCACCCCGGACATGGATGTTCACGCTGTTGCTGATTTAATGGCAGAAAACCAGGTAAGAAGGCTTCCGGTCATAGATAATGATAAACTTGTCGGCATCGTAGCAATAGGAGACCTGGCAGTAGAAAACATATTTGAGAACGAAGCCGGTGAAGCACTTCATAACATATCAATGGGTGTAAGGCATTAATAATTTTTTTTAATCTCCGGCTTTCCGGAGATTTCTTTCCTTATGATATCTTGCAGCAGCCAATTGCTGCATACAATTCTTTGTGTTATCAGCTGTTAGTATTATATTACCATTTATTTCTGCAATATTAAACCTTCCGATATATATTAATATTTCTCCTGGGAGCACTTTAATATTTTTCTGACAATATGGGAATTATTCTAGTATTAACCTTTATACCTGAGAGGTGTGCCTGTTGCTAATAGTTTTTGTCAGAACGCTGATTCTATATATATTGATAATTGTAGTATTACGGCTGATGGGAAAAAGGCAGGTAGGGCAGCTTCAGCCTTCAGAGCTGGTAGTAGCTTTGATAATTGCAGACTTGGCGGCAGTTCCCATGTCTGAAGTGGGTATTCCTTTGATTAACGGAATAATACCTATAATCACTCTTTTCATCATGGAAGAGCTTTTATCCTACATATCCATGAAAAGTGAAAGAGCGAGGGGCCTGATAAGCGGCAAGCCCAGCATACTTATTGAGCGGGGAACAATCATCGAAGATGAGCTAAGGCGTATTAGATATAACATCAATGATCTTTTGGAGCAATTAAGGTTAAAAAACTTCTCCAATGTTGAAGATGTCAGCTATGCCATATTGGAAACCAGCGGGCAGCTAAGCGTAATTCCGAAGGAGGAAATAAAACCTGTCACCCTGAAGGACATGAATTTAAAAGCCAAAACCGGGCACCTGCCTGTCACTGTTATAATTGACGGGCGGATAATCTCCGATAACCTGTACAAAACCGGCCTGAGCAATAATTGGCTTGCTGATCAGCTCAGGAAAAACAGTATTAAATCATCTGAAGATGTGTTCTTTGCATATCTAAACCCGGAGAGGAAGTTTATATACCAGCTCCGGAGTAATTCGCAGAAAAAATGATTGCAGAAAGGGGCGGCGGACGAATTGAAACCCTTGATAATAATTATTTCACTTACTATTCTGATTGTTGCCGGAGGCTCAATAACACTGTATTTATTGAATTCCGAATCCCAAAGGCTTGACGACAGTCTTTCGTCCCTTGGGGAAGCCATTGAGAATGGGAATTGGGATAATGCTTCAAAAAACCTCAAAGAATTTAACAGCAAATGGGACAGGACAAGTTCATTATGGTCAATGCTTGTGGACCACTATGAAATTGATAATATAGAGCTGCTTCTCTCACAGCTTGCTTCCTATGTGAAAAACAAGAATAGAAATGATGCCCTGTCAAGTGTTTCCTCTTTAAAAACCCTTATCAAACACATACCTGAAAAGGAGTCCTTAAGCCTTAAAAATGTTTTTTAATAAGTTCTTCCATATCCGAAGGGACCTGGGCTGTAAAATCCAGCATCCTGTTTTCTATGGGATGAAGCATTTTTATTCTGTGGGCATGCAGTGCGTGCCTTTTTATTTTTTCCAGTCTTCCTCCGTAGAGTTCATCCCCAAGGAGATGATGTCCCATCTGAGCCATATGTACTCTTATCTGGTGTGTCCGTCCCGTCTCCGGTACAATTTTAAGGAGGCTGCAGTCCTCATGCCTTTCAACTACGCTGTAATGTGTAACTGCTTCGGCTCCGTCCTCTCTCACAACCCTCCGTATCGAATGAAGCTTTTCCCTTGCTATAGGTGCGTCTATTGTGCCTGAATCTGCCTCAACCACGCCCTGTACAACAGCCAGATACTCTTTTGTTATATTGCTCCTGTAACCTTCTGCGGACATGAGATGCTGGATATGAGAACTCTTTGCGAAAATAACAAGGCCGGAGGTATTTTTATCAAGCCTGTTAACCGGCCTTATGGTTATATTCCTGCCCTCTTCCATCCAGTGGTACATGAGGCCGTTTGCCAGGGTGCCCA
>JAKJBT010000118.1 GCA_022706865.1 Bacillota bacterium | reverse complement strand
GAAGAAGAAATGATTGTTAAAAGAGACACTACGGAAAAGCCTTTAAGCGATGAAGAGAAGAAATTCCTGGAAAGCAAGGATATAGAAAAGGGCGGCAGGGCTGACGGCATACTTGAGATACTTCCCGACGGTTTTGGCTTTCTCAGGTCGGATAATTACCAGTCGGGGGACAGAGACACATACATATCTCCATCCCAAATCAGACGATTCAATTTGAGAACCGGTGACAGGATAACAGGAATAACCAGGGCTCCCAAGGAAGGAGAGAAATTTCCGGCACTACTGTATGTGCAGGGAGTAAATGGGGATAATCCTGAAAGTGTTACCAGAAGGCCATATTTTGAAGATCTCACTCCTATATTCCCTAACAGAAAGATAGTTCTGGAAAGCAATCCTAAAGACTTGTCAACAAGAATTATTGATCTCCTCGCACCTATAGGCATGGGGCAGAGAGGCATGATAGTATCTCCTCCAAAAGCAGGTAAAACAATTCTTCTGAAAAAAATCGCCAACAGCATTACAGCAAATTACCCCAAAGTCGAATTAATAGTTCTGCTGATAGATGAGAGGCCTGAGGAAGTAACAGACATGAAAAGATCCATCAACGGTGACGTAATATATTCCACCTTTGACGAAATGCCGGAAAACCACTGCAAGGTTGCCGAGATGGTTCTGGAAAGGGCAAAACGCCTTGTTGAGCAGAAGAAGGATGTGGTTATTCTTCTGGACAGCATTACAAGACTGGCAAGGGCATACAATCTGACCATTGCACCTACCGGAAGGACTCTTTCGGGGGGACTTGATCCGGGAGCTTTGTATAAGCCCAAGAAGTTCTTCGGAGCTGCCAGGAATATTGAAGAAGGCGGCAGCCTGACTATTCTTGCAACTGCCCTGGTGGATACCGGAAGCAGGATGGACGATGTGATATATGAAGAATTCAAGGGTACGGGCAACATGGAGGTGCATTTGGACAGAAAGCTTTCCGAGAAGAGAATATTCCCCGCAATAGATATGAACCGTTCCGGTACCAGAAGGGAAGAAATGCTTCTGACTCCAAAGGAATATGAAACAATTATGACTATAAGGAAAGCCTTCAGCAGCGGTTCCAGCAGCGAAGTTGCGGAATATCTGATAAACAAGCTTTTACATACCAGGACCAATGAGGAATTCATTGAAGCAATAAAATATGCAAATTTCAGAGATTAAGCCTTTAATCTTCATTTCATTGTTTTTTTTCAATATTCGGGGGAAAATAATTGCCAAGTATAAAATACTGTGTTAAAATATATACTTGCAGATGTAATCCATAAAGAAAGAGGTGAATAGATTGAAAGAAGGAATACATCCAAAATATGGAACTGCAACAGTTAAATGTGCTTGCGGAGAAACATTCGAGACAGGCTCAGTAAAAAAAGAAATAAAAGTAGAAATTTGTTCCAAATGTCATCCTTTCTTTACAGGAAAGCAGAAGCTTGTAGATACAGGCGGACGTGTTGACAGATTCAAGAAGAGATTCAACTTGAATAAAGAAGAAAACAAAGAAGAATAATTAATAGAGGTTAAAGCTTTCTTTAACCTCTAATTTCATATGGGGGTCGTTTTGAATTATGTATGGACCGAAAAATCACGGATGGATAGAAGTAATTGTAGGGCCTATGTTCAGCGGCAAAAGCGAGGAGCTAATCAGAAGAATCAACAGGGCGAGAATTGCAAGACAAAAGGTCCAGGTATTCAAGCACAGTATTGATGACCGTTATGGGATTGATCATGTGGTGTCTCATAATGGAATCAGGATAGAAGCAATCAAGGTCTCCGGTTCCGAGGACATTAAGAAGTATATAGAAGATGACGCTCTTGTCATAGCCATAGATGAAGTGCAGTTCTTTGATAAGGGCATAGTGGATTTGTGCGTCAAATTGGCCGATGAAGGAAAACGCGTAATTGCGGCGGGACTTGATCAGAATTTCAGGGGAGAGCCCTTTGGCCCTGTACCGGAGCTGATGTCCGCAGCAGAATTTGTGGACAAGATTCAGGCTATATGCATCAAGTGCGGCAATCCGGCCACCAGGACCCAGAGGATGATAGACGGAAAGCCGGCGTCCTATGATGATCCCATTATACTGGTAGGAGCCAAGGAAAGCTACGAAGCCAGGTGCAGGAAGTGCCACGAGGTGCCGGGGAAGAAGTAAAACATGTGAGACACGGGGACGTTTCGCGTGGTGACATAGGTGTCCCCAGGAGAAACGTCCCCGTGTCTCGCCGGGAAAAAGTGAAAGGTAGAAATATATGAATATTAAGCCAAAAGCCGTAGGAGGCCAGGCGGTTATTGAAGGCGTAATGATGAAGGGCGCCGAGGATATTGCCATTGCCGTGCGGAAGCCTGACGGTGAAATAGTAGTAAAAAAGGAAAAGCTGAAGAGTAATAGGAAGAAAATATCCAAGATACCTATAATCCGAGGCATGTTCACATTTGTGGATTCAATGGTGCTGGGGGTCAATGCCCTCTTATATTCAGCCGAATTCGTTGATGTGGAAGAGGAGGAGAAGAAAAAAGCCTCCAAGCTTGATGAATTTCTTGAGAAAAACATAATATGGATATCCGTTGTTATTTCGATAGTGTTCTCGGTAGGCCTTTTTATACTGCTTCCTACCGTACTGGTCGGCATATTCAAGGCTTATATCGACAATACCCTTATACTTAACGGAATTGAGGGTATAGTAAGAATAGCTATCTTCCTGGGTTATATTCTTGCAATATCCGGAATGAAGGATATCAGGAGAGTATTTGAGTATCACGGAGCAGAGCACAAAAGCATATTCTGCTATGAGCATGGAGAAGAGCTGACCGTAGAGAACGTGAGAAAGTACGGCAGGCTACACCCCAGGTGCGGTACCAGCTTCCTTTTCATAGTAATGATAGTAAGCATACTCCTTTTTTCATTGTTCAGCTGGTCGGGAGTATTAATGCGGCTTCTTATAAGGATTTTGCTGATACCGATAGTAGCCGGAATATCCTATGAGATAATAAAATGGGCGGGCAAGAGTGAGAGCAAGCTTTCCTGCATCGTATCCGCTCCGGGAATGTGGCTGCAGAAGCTGACCACCAGGGAGCCGGACGACAAGCAGATAGAAGTGGCGGTTGAAGCTTTGAAGAATGTTCTTGTACCTGACCCGGAGGCGGATAATTGGTAGTGGGGAGCATAAGGGAAGTATTAAAAAAGGCAGCTCATAAGCTTTCTGAGAGCAGGGGTACAAATACCCCGGTACTTGATGCGGAGTTGCTGCTTCTGCATGTTCTGAAACAAAACGGCATGGATTTTGACAGGGTAAAGCTCCTGACACAATCCGGATATCTTATTGACGAGAAGACTGCCGATATGTATATGAACCTTATTGATGAAAGATGCAAAGGCAAGCCGGTGCAGTACATAACCGGCAGGCAGGAGTTCATGGGCTTTGAACTGTATATAGCGGAAGGGGTTCTGATACCCCGTGCCGATACAGAAACAGTTGTGGAAAAGGTACTTGAGAAGGCTGCCGGAATGGAAAAGCCGAATATAATAGATATGTGCACCGGCAGCGGTGCGATAGCGGTAAGTCTTGCGGGGAATATACCGGACGCAAGGGTGTGGGCTGCGGATATCTCCGACATTGCCCTGGATTGCTGCAGAATCAATGCGGCAAGATATGGCCTTGAGGGGAGAATCAGAGTAATTAAGAGCGATTTGTTTGAGAATATCAGGGAGGAAGGGCTGATAGCCAATACAGATATTATTGTGTCCAATCCTCCTTATATAGAAAGTGAGGCTGTTAAAGATCTGGACGTTAACGTCAGGTGCTATGAGCCTCATTTGGCTCTTGACGGCGGCAAAGACGGGCTTGTATACTATAGAAGAATTGTGAATGACAGCGCAGAATTCCTGAAGACCAACGGGATACTTGCCTTTGAGGTCGGATATGATCAGGGGGACAAGGTTAAAAATATAATGGAGGAGAGCGGTCATTATTATGTTATAAATATTGAGAAGGATCTTTCAGGTTTTGATAGATGCGTCTGGGGGCGCAAAACAATATTTGGAGAGTGATAGGATGCTTGACAAACTTCAGTCTATAGAAGAGAAATATGAGGATTTAAGCCACAAGATAAGTGACCCTGAAGTGATTGCCGAACAAAGCGTCTGGCAGAAGCTTATGAAAGAGCATGCAAGCCTTGAGCCCATTGTTGAAAAGTTCAGGGAATACAAGTCTGTGCTGAAGGGGATAGAAGATTCGAAAGAAATGCTTCTGGATAAGTCCGACAAGGATTTTGAGGAAATGGTAAGGCTTGAGCTTGAGGAGCTGCAGGAGAAGCAGGAGAAGCTGGAAGAAGAGCTTAAGATACTTC
>JAKJBT010000117.1 GCA_022706865.1 Bacillota bacterium | reverse complement strand
TTGCGCCGGGCCCTGTTATTACGGAACTGCCGGGTCTGGATGAGATTGTAATGGAGTACATAGCCAATTACGGTACAGCGGATATTAAGGTTGACGGAAGGATACTGGCGGAGGAAAAGAAAGCCCAGGCAGCAGTTGAATACGAGGTAAGGCTTGGAGATGTTCTTTGGAAGATAGCTGAAAAATTCGGATTGACATATGAAAAACTGGCCGAGTACAACAAGCTGAAAGATGCCAACAGGATTTATCCCGGCCAGAAGCTGTTGATTCCTGAGTTCTAATCATAATACGAAACTGCCGGTTTCATTTCCGGCAGTTTCTTTCTTTTTTGGCCTTTAATTATTGGCAATGAAGGAATAATAGGGTATTATATATTATATAGTCAAATTGAACATATTTGGAGGATGCATATTTGAATGTAGAATATATTAATCCTTTTGTCAATGTATCAGTCAACCTAATGAAAATGATATGCAATGAAACAGCTTCACGGGGAAAGATATACATAAAAGACTCAACCTTTTCCTCTGATAATGTTGTAATAATTATAGGTGTGGCGGGAGAAATCAAGGGGCAGGTTTTTTTTAGCATGAATAGCACTACGGCATGCAACATTGCTTCAACCATGATGTTCGGAATGGAAGTCAAGGAATTGGATGATATGGCTAAGAGCGCAATTGCCGAACTTGGGAATATGATTATGGGCAATGTATCAACAGAGTTTTTTAACAATGGAACAAAGATTGACATTACGCCTCCGACGGTATTGGTGGGAAAGGAAATGGCCCTTTCAACAAGAGGATTGAAGACCATATGCATACCCCTGTTATTGGAGAAAATGGGGAAAATCGAAATAGATGTTGCATTGACGGAGTATTAATCATTCACAGGAGTTGTTAGCTTGAGTTTGAATATTGTATTGGTAGAGCCTGAGATTCCTCAAAATACGGGAAATATTGCAAGGACCTGTGCGGCTACAGGAAGCCGGCTTCATCTTGTCAAGCCCCTGGGTTTTTCGGTGGACGATAAGCATCTGAAAAGAGCAGGGTTGGACTATTGGGGCTTGGTGGATATTTATTATTATGACTCATTTGCAGAGCTTAAGAGCCGGTATTCTGACGGATTGTTCTTTTATTCAACCACAAAAGCAAAGAAAAAGTATACGGAGGTTATATATAAGGAAAACTGCTTCATAGTCTTCGGCAAGGAAACTGCTGGTTTGCCGAAGCTTCTTCTTGAAGAGAATAAGGAATTCTGCATAAGAGTTCCTATGATAAATGATGCCCGATCACTGAATCTGGCAAACTCGGTAGCAATTGTTGCATATGAGGCGTTAAGGCAGATAGGGTTTCCGGGTATGCATTAAATTTTCCGCATGGAGGAATGTTTATGGGTATAAAGGTTATAACAGATTCAATATGTGATGTTCCAAAGGACTATGCCGACAGATACGGCATAAGGGTGATGCCCTTGAGGGTGAATTTTGGCAATACCTCATATATCGATGGTATAGATTTGACCTTGGAAGAGTTTTTAAAAAAGCTGGAAGGGGCAGAGGTTCTGCCTACAACATCACAAGTAACGCCGGGAGACTTTCTCGCGGCCTACCGGGAGGAAACAGCCCTCGGGAATAAGGTTATTTCCATTCATGCCTCTTCACAACTCAGCGGTACACATGATTCAGCGGTAATAGCAAAGGAGCAAATGCCCGGGTCAGATATATATGTTATAGATACAATGGGAATCAGCCTTGGCGCCGGGTTGTTGGCGATCAAAGCTGCCAGGCTGGCTGAGGAAGGCTTTGAAGCGGAAGAAATAGTAAAACAAATTGAGGCCAGTAAGCAGAAGATGAAATACATGTTAATACTGGATACCTTAAAGTATCTTCAAAAGGGCGGAAGGCTTTCACTTCCTGCTTCGGTGATAGGCTCAATACTAAGCATAAAACCGATTCTTACAGTAGTAAACGGTAAACTGGAGCTGCTTGAAAAGTCAAGGGGAATGAAAAAGGCAATATTTTCTGTGATGAATAGGATAAAAGAAAACGGCTGGTCTTTAAACGGCAAGACAGTCGGAATAAACCATATTACGAACCTTGAAAGCAGGGATATTCTGGAGGAACAGCTTAAAAAGGAGTTTAATATTAAAGAGTTTATAAGGGGAGAGGCCGGAACAGTGATAGCCACACACGGAGGTCCCGGTGCTGTAGCGGTACACTTTGAAATTTAGGAGCGGATATGATGAAATCTAAAGTATATTTTGCAGGAGTACATTCCAATGCAGGGCAGGAGAGCTTGCTTGTCAAGCTGCGGAAGCTCTTTGACAGAGCCGGATTCGGAGATATGATTTCACAGAATGATATCGTAGCGGTAAAGATTCATTTTGGAGAGAAAGGAAATACGGCATATATCAGGCCTACTTATGCAAGGCAAATAGTTGATAAGATCAAAGAAAAAGGGGGAAAACCATTCCTGACGGATTCCAATACCCTGTATAACGGTTCAAGGGCAAACGGAGTGGATCACTATGAGACAGCAATATACAACGGCTTTGCTTATGCAGTTGTCAATGCTCCGATAATAATTGCAGACGGAATACTAAGCAAAAATTCCGTTGATGTTGAGATAAACAAAAAGCATTTTGACAGAGTAAAGATTTCCAAGGAAATTGCTAGTGCATCCAAGATGATAGTAATGTCACATTATAAAGGCCATGAGAATGCCGGATTCGGCGGGGCAATCAAGAACCTGGCCATGGGTTGCGCCCCCGCAGCGGGAAAACAGCAGCAGCATTCAGTGGTAAGGCCGAAAGTATCACGGAGATGCGTTGGCTGCGAAAACTGTCTGAAGTATTGTCCGGCAGGTGCAATTACAAAAGAAGGAGGGCATGCACTGATCGGGGAAACTTGCATCGGCTGCGGCGAATGCATTTCCATATGTCCCATCAGGGCGATAAATCCTCAATGGGATATTGAAATACCGGTATTCATTGAGCGAATGACAGAATATGCTTACGGGGCAGTAAAAAATAAAAATGGAAATGCAGGATTTATTAATGTACTGATGAATATTACTCCGCTGTGCGATTGTTACGGCTTCAGCGGTGCATACATAGTACCTGATATAGGGATACTTGCTTCCAAGGATCCTGTTGCAATAGATGCCGCATCCTATGATCTTGTGAACGAACAGACAGGAAACATCAACAGCAGCTTGAAATGCAATCATGGCAAAGGGGAAGACAAGTTCAGAGGTTTATACGGAAATATTGACGGAACAAGACAGTTATCCTATGGAGAGGAAATCGGATTAGGCAGCAGGGAATATGAACTGATAAAAATTTGACAAGAGAATAAAATTCTTATATACTAAATGTATAACAAAAACGAATATAAGCCATGCAGATTATTTCCATATTATATAAAAGCAGAAAAAAATAAATAATGCGGGTGATGGTTTTCGGGAGAGATCAGTTTTGGCGCCGAAGGGGCAAGTCATAAAAAGATGCTTTACGATGAAGCTCTCAGGCAAAAGGACCGATTACCGGACGCAACTCTGAAAAGCGTAAGCACCGGAGGGTCAACTTGATAAGTGAGGTCTTTGCTCATCTATCAAAGAATATCTCAGGTATTATACAGAGGTAGAGGCATAGTCTCTACTTCTTTTTGTTTAATTGGATAAATATCCGTAACCAAAATATTTAGGTGGAGGGATAGGGCTGGACAGAAATATTATTGTGCTGACAAACAACAGTCTGGTAAGGGATGAGTATGGCAAAGACCTGGATATAATATTTATTGATGGGGAATATATTGATGTGCTGAAGTCAGCCAGGGATATGGTGCACAAAGGAGCAAAGCTGATAACTCATCCGTTGATGGGGAGCGTCAAGCCGAATGAAACTCCGTTCAGAAGCATTATTGTTGCACAAGGGGATTCTCTGGACATCGGGTCTCTTACAGTCATGGAGAGCAGTATAGCTTCAGCGGAGAAATTCCAAAGGGATGTCAAAGTACCGTTATGGAATGACAGAGTACTTAATGATTTTAGATTTGTGGACTTGAAGCTTTTTGAAAGTGCTTATGACAGTATTACAAAGTAAAGGGAGGAGTATAAATGGGCAAGGTATATGATGTTGTTATAATAGGCGGAGGACCTGCAGGCCTTTCAGCGGGATTGTACGCATCGAGAGCCAGAATGAGTGCAATGATAGTTGAAAAGGCTAAATGGGGCGGACAGGCAGGTACTACGGAAGAACTTGAAAATTATCCGGGTTCAATTGAAATGCCGACGGGACCCAAGCTTATGGAAAGAATGAAAAACCAGGCGGAAGCCTTCGGAACCGAACTTGTGAAAGACGAAGTATTAAGCATTGATACATCAGATAAGATAAAGAAAATAAAGCTGGGAAGCGGTAATG
>JAKJBT010000026.1 GCA_022706865.1 Bacillota bacterium | reverse complement strand
CAGTGGGACAGGCGAAACGTCCCCGTGTCCCCGTGTCCTTAAAACGTATTATTCTTTAAATATGAAAAAGGTGCCGCCAACTGCTTAAATAGTTTTGCGGCACCCTCCGGAATCAATAACGTATAGCGTGTCAGTTTTTTTATATCCTGTAAATATCCCTGAACTTTTCTGCCTGCATTACCTTTCTGCAGCTGCTGCAGTAATCTGCTTCAGACTTCTCTCCAAGCTTTTTCTCCATAAAATCAATATACTCCCTTGGTGCGTAGTGTTTGCCGCACCTTTTGCACCTTAATAGCTCAAAGGTTTTCCCCCATATTTTCCTGGTGCCGTTGACTTCTTCTGCCTTAATAACCTTAGTCGGGCATACCGCTGCGCAGGATCCGCACCCTATGCAAACAGCCGAAGGCTCATCATAAGGGGTTGATACCTTTTTATCCGTTCCCCTGCCAACTGTTGAAATTGCATTGGCCCCCAGTTCTTCACAAGCCCTGGTGCAAAGTCCGCATAATATGCATTCTTCTTCCTGAGCATTCAGCAGCTCCGACGGCCACAACCCGTACCTTTTGGCAAAATTGCTCAGGTGTTCGTTTTCAGGGGCCCGGGAAAGCAGAAGCTTCATAATTGTTTTTCTTATTCCTATAATTCTTTGACTGTTGGTTATGACCTCCGCTTCGTGAGTTATGGGATATATGCAGGAAGCTACGACCCTGGTTTTGTTTCTTTCAATCAGCTCCACCACACAAATCCTGCAGCTTCCGATTCCGGGAAGGGCATCGCTGCTGCACAGGGTGGGGATATCGATTCCGTTTCGTTTCGCTACAGCAAGTATGTATTCACCAGGTTCAGCTTCACAATTCCTGCCATCTATAATAATTCTCATTTCTCCGCCCCCCTTGCCGTATGTATTGCTTTAAAGCTGCATATATCAATACAGCTGCCGCATCTGATGCATCTGGAAACATCAATGCTGTGAGGTGCTTTCAACTGGCCGCGGATTGCATCGGCAGGGCAGCTTTTTTTGCAAATACCACATCCCCTGCAAAGATCTTCATCAATTTCAAACATGGTCAATGGCTTGCATACTCCTGCCGGACAGTTTTTGTTTAATATATGCTCCAAATATTCATCCATGAAGTATCTTATCGTGGTTATTACAGGATTTGGTGCAGTTTTTCCCAGGGCGCAGAGAGAAGCTTCTTTCATCATTTCGCCGAGCTCTAAAAGGAGGTTAATATCGCTTTCCTTGCCTTCCCCTCTGGTTATGCCCTGGAGGACATTCAACATCTGTCTAAGGCCTTCTCTGCATGGAATGCACTTACCGCAGGATTCTTCCGATAAAAACTTGATATAATACTTTGCCACTTCCACCATACATGTCCTGTCGTCCATTACTATCATTCCCCCGGATCCCATCATGGATCCCACACTTTCCAGAGAATGAAAATCCACTTCCAAATCCAGATGTTTTTCCGGTATGCAGCCTCCGGAGGGTCCCCCTGTCTGGACAGCCTTGAACTTCCGGTCGCCTATTATTCCTCCGCCTATGTTCATTATCAATTCCCTCAGGGTTGTACCTAACGGAACCTCCACAAGCCCTGTATTCTTCACCTTTCCTACCAGTGAAAAGACCTTTGTTCCTTTTCCGTGCTCAGCCCCTATACTATTAAACCACTCCCAGCCTTTATTTATTATTTCCGGGATATTGGCCCAGGTCTCAACATTGTTCAGCACAGTAGGTTTTCCCCACAGTCCTTTTTTCGTTGAATGTATATATTTTGCCCTCGGCTCACCAACTTTCCCCTCTATCGAAGCCATAAGGGCTGTAGATTCACCGCATACAAACGCTCCGCCGCCCCTGACGATGTTTATTCTGAAGATCATGCCGCTTCCCAGAATATCCTCTCCCAGAAAGCCATGCTTCTCGGCTTCCCGGATTGCTGCAGACATATTCTTAAGAGCTAGCCCATACTCATCTCTTATATAAATATAGCCTTCCTCAGCTCCCACTGCATGTGCGCAAACAGTCATTCCTTCTATTATGCTGTTCGGGTCGCCCTCCATTATGCTCCTGTCCATAAAGGCCCCGGGATCTCCTTCATCTCCATTGCATATTACATACTTGGGGCTGCCTTCAGAGTTTTTGCATTCTTCCCACTTCATACCTGTGGGAAATCCGGCGCCTCCTCTGCCCCTGAGTCCCGATTTCTTTATTATGCCTATTATCTCCTCAGGACTTAATTGAAAAAGAGCCTTCTTCAGTGCTGAATATCCTCCCCTCACGATATAATCGTCAATATTTCCGGGGTCGATTTCACCAATATTCCTTAAAGCAATTTTATATTGTCCTTTGTAAAAATCCGTATCCTTATGGGACCTGAAACTTTTTCCCGTTGTATTGTCATGATAGAGCAGCCTGTCAACCACCTTGGTGTCCAGAACCGACTTTTCAATTATCTCCGGTACATCCTCTATTCTTACTTTAAAATATGAAATATCATCCGGCTGTATCTTAACTATAGGCCCTCTTTCACACAGCCCATTGCACCCGGTTGATTTAACCACTGCTTCTACTGCAGCTGCATCACTTAACCCTGAAAGATGCCTTATAAACTCTTCATAGACCTTTATACTGCCATTGGCCACACATCCGGTTCCACAGCAGACAAGTATCTTCTTTTTTTCAGCAGAGATTAAATCACTCATTGTCTTTACCTCCGCATTCCTTTATAATATCCCGCAGCTTTGCGGGAGTGACTTTCCCATAATATGTTTCGTTTATAACCATTACAGGAGCTATGGCGCATGAACCAAGGCAATTAACTGTCTCCAGAGTGAACTCACCATCCCGGGATGTTTCTCCCGGTTTTATTCCCAAAAGTTTTTCAAGCTCATCCATTATTAATTGAGAGGATCTTATATGACATGCCGTTCCGTCACATACCTTGATTATATTTCTTCCCTTAGGCCTTAAGCTCAGCGATTTATAAAAGGTAGCAATGCCGTACAGCTTGCACAGAGGCACATCCAACTGCTCCGAAAGTACATTCATAGCTTCCCTTGGTATATGGTTATACTCTCTTTGTATATCCTGAAGCATCGCCAGGATATGTTTCCTGTCTCTTTCATATTTGTTCACAATATCATAAAAATTGTACATTTTCATACCCCTCCTACAAGTGATGATATCTTCAGCCTCCTGCTATCCTCGGGAATATGCTTATTTCATCGTTCTCCTCAAGACCGGTGTCCAGGCCTTTCAAATGCTCAATATGCCTTCCGTTTACAAGAATTATTATATCCTCACTCAGCCTGTCCCCGGCAAAAAGCTTTTCAGAGAAGCTTTTACCATATCTGCTGCATAACTTATTCAACAGCTCTCTTAAGGTATGGCAACCTTCAACGCTTATTTCCTTTGAACCGGTATAATCTCGGATTAATGCGAAAAATTTTATAATCATATATTACCTCCCGCAAAATTATAGGGAGGGCGGCTATTCAGGCCACCCTTCCCTATCACCGCAGCCTACAGTGCCAGTTCTTTTTTCTTTTCCCCGGTGGGCACACCTGCTTCGTCCCAGCCTCTTACCTCATAGTATTCTTTCAGCATTGTATCCAGCTCCACTACCTTTCCCTTTCCGGGACCGTTGGGCAGCGGCTCCTTAAGCAGCCTTTCAGGCAGGGTGTCGTCCTTCTTTGTAAATCCTGCCTTAAGATTGAATAATCTCTCCAGGTTCCATATCCTCTCTCCGGCTTTCAACACGTCCTCATCACTGAGATCCATGCCTGTAGCGCCCCGCAGCATATCCGAAATCTCTTTGAGCCCTATGCCAAAGGTGGTGAACAGGCATATGCCCACTGAATCCACAACAGCGGTCAGATCCTGGAAGGTCTTGAGCCAGCCGGCTTTATCCTCAGTTACCAGCGGATCCAGTTTAGCAGGAATCCCCAATATTTCAGGTGAGGTCAAATATCCTCTTACATGGCAGCCTCCTCTGTTGGAGGTGGCATATTCAAGACCCATGCCCTGTACTCCCCTGCCGTCATAAGCAGGCATTTCCTGCTTCTTTACCGACATAGACAGTTCCGGATGGCCATAGCTTTCCGCCAGTCTGTAGGAGCCTTCCGCCAGCTTGTTTCCAAAACCTTCCCTCAGGCCTGTCTTTCTGGTTAATTCAACTATCGCATCGGCATCGCCGAAATTCAGGCTTCCCCCGATTTCTTCCCTTTTAATCAGGCCCTTTTCATACAACTCCATAGCACATGCTATAGTTGAACCCATTGTTATGGGATCTATACCCAGTTCATTGCAGATAAAATTAGCTTTACAGATAGCAGCCAGGTCACTGACTCCGCAATCCGCTCCGTAAGACCAGCCAGCCTCATACTCCGGCCCTTCGCCGAAGCCCTTGAATTTTCCGTCCGGTATCCTGGTTACTCTTCCGCAGCCCATGTTGCAGCCGAAACAGCCTTTATTCTTAACAAGGTACTTATCAACAAGAGCTTCTCCGCTTGTTTCCTCCGCATGCTCGAAGTATCCTCCGTCCCTCCAGTTCCTTGTCGGCAGAGCACCAGACTGATTCAGTATATTCACCAATATCTCGGTACCATAGGTAGGCAGGCCTGTTCCTGTTACCGGATGTTCTTTCAGCTTCCTTCTTGCATCCGTACAGCTTTCAAGGAATTCCTCAGGCTTTGCTGCTTTTATTGATTTTGTTCCTCTTGCAACAACAGCTTTGAGCTTCTTAGACCCCATTACCGCGCCAAGTCCGGAACGTCCCGCCGCTCTGTTCTTGTCATTCATAACAGTGGCAAAGAGCACCTTCAGCTCCCCTCCGGGGCCTATGCATGCTACCCTTGCGTCCTCTGCGGTCTCCTTCAGCAGTTCATCGGTGGTGTCAAAAACTGTTTTGCCCCAAAGATGTTCTGCAGATCTTAATTCAACCTCATCGTCATTTATATATAAATATACCGGTTTGTCAGATTCTCCTTCGAAAATGATACCGTCATATCCGGCATATTTCAGCTCCGGCCCGAAATGCCCTCCGGAATTTGAAGCACCGATTGTACCGGTCAAAGGTGCCTTTGAAACTACCTCATACCTTCCGCCGCTGCTTGCTAAGGTTCCGGTCAAAGGCCCCGTCATGAATATCAGTTTGTTTTCAGGGCTGAAAGGATCAACCTTCGGATCAACCTCATCCATTATCATCTTTGTGCCAAGACCTCTTCCGCCCAGGTATTTCCTGGCATCCTCAATATTCAAGGCCTCTTTTGCAATAGTTCCGTCAGTCAAATTAACTCTTAACAATTTTCCGGTCCAGCCAAACATCATTCATTCACCTCCCCAAAAAGCTCTTTAAACTTTTCAGCCATTTTCTTCTTTTTGTCAAGGTTTGTTGCAGTTGCCTCTACATAGGCGATAGCTCCGGATGGACAGAATTCAGCACATTTGGGTTCCCCTTCGCATAAATTGCATTTGACCATTTCCTTTTGTATGGTATTGTAGCTTATGTTGCCTACGGGGCAAGCACTTATGCACATTTTGCAGCCGATGCATTTACTGCTGTCAATAAGCACACTCCCATCTTCCGATTTGGAAATTGCAAATGTGGGGCAGACCTTCATACAGGAAGGTTCTTCGCACTGCATGCACATCAAGGGCACCGCCAGTGCAGCCTCGTCATAGGCGAATACAGAAACTGCAGCATTCCTTGGATTGAATTCCTTGTACTTTCCAAAGGAACAAATGAGTTCGCAGGTTCTGCAGCCTATGCATTTTTCGGGTGAAATCATAAGAATCCTACTCAAATTGCTTCTGGCCACGGTAATATACCAGTGCCAGTTCCACCTCCTTTTATTATTGAATATAATTAAAAAAGTTCAGCAGTACTGCGGCATGATTTCACCGCATGTACAACTGAACTCCTTTGCTGAAAGGCAGGCACGGGAATTACTCCCCATACCCTGACGCCCGAGAAAGCCCCTGCGGGTTTCCAGGGGTCGGAGTCTGTATGAATGTACATTTTTGCATATCAACAGATCCTATTTGCATTGAAACAGGAATACTCTGCTTTGGATAGATTTTTTGAGAAAATTAATGTATAGCTGCCATTTCCGCAAGTACGGTATGAAAAATGATGTGAAAATAAGATACGATAATCATTGCTGCAATATTAGTGCTTGTTATAAAACGGCAGTAGCCGGGATTATTACCCTTTGATAATATTATAACACATCAATATGAATTGTAAATACAATCTGCTTATTTCGGCAGCAGATACACTGTACCCAGCACAGCGGCAGTATATGAAGCTGCTGACAATAGTGCGATTGAAGCTATCTCCAGTTTGAAAACCGCTCTCTGTCTTGCTTTGTTTACTGCCAGCATATTTTTCACCGCCTCAAGCTCCTTTTGTATATCCTCAACTCTCTGATACCTGTCCTCAGGCTTGCTTTCCATGCATTTGGAAATTATCCTGCCGATATCGGATGCTGCTTTGCTTTTGCTGTGCCTCAGGCTGTAATCGGCACTTCCGGGAAGCCTGCCATACAGCAAATGATATATTGTTACCCCCATGTTATATATATCGGTTCTCTGATCTGTCCTTCCCCCCTTTATCAACTGCTCCGGTGCCGCATATGCACTTGTACCCGCAAAAAAGGTATCTTCGGATTCATACCCGCAATACTCCTGAGATATCCCAAAGTCAACCAGCACCAGTCTGCCGCCCTGTGCAAGCATAATATTAGAGGGCTTCATATCCCTGTATATAATAGGCCTCGGCTTTATGCCGTGCAGATATTTCAGTATATCACACAGCTCCAGAAACCAGTCTGTTACTATATCAATATCAAAACTGCCGTGCCTTTTAAGCAGTCTATCCAAGGAGGAGCCCTCAATATTGCTTTCTACAATATAAATACCCTGTTTATTGCGGAATACGTCAACAACCCTTGGCAGACTGAGGTGGTATAACCTTTTCAGTATCTCAATCTCCGACAAAGTTTTATCATTTATCTTGCCCGGCGGAATGTGCTTTACAGCCCATTTGTTTCCTATCTCAATATTGGTGCATAAATAGACAGAGCCTGTTCCTCCCTTACCCAGAAGCCTTTCTATCCTGTACTTTCCATTTAATACATCTCCTATTATCATCTTTCACCCTCCATTGCGCAGTACCATCATTCCAGGGGTACCGTATCATCACAGGGGGCTGCTGCAGTAGTTGCATCCTCAATGCCTTCCGCCCCGGTCAGCCTGAAGGTTATCACTTCTTCACAGTACAAGTTCTTTCGGCGGCTCTCGTTTCTATGTCCTCTGATTATGTGCAGGGTAAGTGCAAGGTTTAGAATAAGAGTAAAAACTCCGATAAATATGTAAATCATATGAAGTTCCATAGGTGTACCTCCGACATATGCTGATTTTACAGTTCTTCCTGCTTCCGGAAAACATATTCGTAATTTGAAAGCCTTATTCTATCATTATCCTTTATTCCGTATTTCCTATTGCTGGGAATTCTTACACCATTCACAAAAGTTCCATTTTTTGAGTTAAGATCTCTTATGTAATAAAGCCCTTCATTAATTGTAATTTCTGCATGAAGCTTTCCTATTGTGCTTTCCTGTATGATATGGTCTGCCATACTGCCTAATCTTCCTATTATGAAACTATCCTTGTTGACTATCACCTTTTCAACCCTATTGGGCCCTATGCTTTCAAGATATGGACGGCAATCCTTCGGAACTTCGGAAATGTATTCTGTGTCACAGGCTTTCACTACATCCGGCGATGAAAGTACCGGTTTATACCTGCCCTTAAGGTCTTTATCATGACGGCCTGTACTTCTTTTTGCTTTATCTTGTGCTATAAGCTGAGTATTGTCTGTTGCCGCTCTCTTATCCTGGTTGCCTGATATCCTGTTAATTACGAGAATATCCAGCGCAGCTGAAATAATCACTACACCAGTAATGGATACAATATCGCCCATTTTCCGGGATATCAAATATAGGCATACAGCAGCTGCAGCTATCAAAAAAATCGGCTGCAGCAGCATGATGCTTCGGATATTGCTGCTTTTTCCCGCATCCTCATAAATCTTTTCCTTCGGGCTTCTGCTGCAGGTTATGCCAATACCGACATCGGCTTCTTGATTAGCCGCCTCTTGTCCATATTCATATACTTCTCCGCTGTTCCTCAAATCCACTATCAATCTGTTAAAATCAATGAGACTGAATGTATCTGATTTTAAATAATTCAATATCCTTTGCAGATAATTATCTCTTGCATTATCATCTGTATTGGATGAATTAATCACAATATCCTTAAAAAAGGATTTTAAAATTTCCGTTGAATTCCTATTGCAGGAAACAGGTACATATAACAGCGAAGCTTCCGCCGTCGCAGGATTTATAAAAATATAATCCGGATGAATTATAAAGCCTGAAAGCTCCAACAAGTAATTACCAGTAAGCATCAGGTTTTTTGCAATGCTCCTGAGTAAATCCAAAAGCTCCTTCCTGTTGAAGCTTTTTCTTTCAATATAATTAGATAATGATATTTTAGAGGTTATATTATAATAGATAAAAGTGTTATCATTTTCCCGCCTTACATGGAATGATACAAAAGCAGAATTCGGATTCTGACATAGTATCTCTACCTGATGCTTCAACAGCATAGATTCACTATCAAGCTTAATAACCAAAAAACTGCCGGCAGCATTATTATCATAACTGTATTCAAAATCTAATACTGTATTCTCCACAGCAACTACCCCCCGGTTTAATTAAGGTATTATTACTGCCAGTACTCCTGCCAGTATAAAAGGCGCAAAAGGTATTTCGCGTTTCTTGTTATCAGGATTCAGGCATATTAATACAATGCTGAATATGCCGCTTAGAACTGCAGAAATCAGCATTGCGGAAACAGTGCCTTCAAGGCCCAGGAATATTCCTGAACAACCAAAGAGTTTTACATCTCCAAGCCCAAGGCCGCCCTTAGTAATATAATGAATAATAAGCAGCACCAATCCCGCTGTCACGCCGCCCAAAATGCTGCTTGAAAATTCTCTTTGCGGGTCAATCAGCGCAAAGGCCAATCCGGCCACAGTGCCTGCAAGTATCAGCTTATCCGGTATTCTCTTCTTTCTGATATCAATAATTGCTGCTGCAACAAGTATTATGATAATTGTTAAATATGAAAAATGATAACCCATAATACCCTCCCAATGAGTATTTACCCTATCCCAGCGGCTTGCATACTTTGCACGGAGTATAGCCCGATTCTTCGGCCTCTTCAATTATCATTGGAATCTTGCTTTTCCTAAGGTACCTGCAATTCCCCTCATGGAAGCGGATACCCGTCCTTGTAATAAATACGATACTGCCTTCCGATTCCAGGTTCAAACCCTCTTCCTCGGCCGTCAATATTCCGTAGCTGCCGTTGATCCATGCCCTTTCCACAGCTGTATGAATCATTTTTATATTGAAAGGCTCAATAAAAGGAAGACTCACCAAATATTCGTACTCCAACTGCAGCACAACGTCATCCCTGCTGAAATCCTTTTCCGGAATCAACCCAAGTTTACTATATATTGCACTTGGTGATCTTGCATTATATTCTTCCTTGCCCTGAGGAAACTCGACAAGCCGCAGCCTTATATTCTCCCGGTTAATCAGCGGGCTTTCCAGGTGTTCCTTGATAAGCGCTTCGGCAATATAATATTTGGCAGCGGACTTCATGTCCCAATATGCAGGTGTTATTCTGCCGACAACATTTCCTATTGCGCCTTTACTGTAATCCTTTAATATGCCCTGCATTGCACCAGTGATGTCTGTTCCTTTAAGCTTCCCCGATACAATAGCTTGAAGCAAGTTATCAGAGCCGTATCCCGAAATTTTCCCGGCCAGCTTTTCCAATTCCTCTTCAAGTGTAGGTATTTTTGCATTCCCATACTCCTGAAGCTTTTCATCCTCCAGTTCATTAATGAAGGATATGGGATATGCGGCTGCTGCTATTTCCTTGGCTGCTTCATTTACAGCATGATCAAGCACCATCCCGGTACATGTGAACTTGATAAGAAAAAGCAGCAGAAAAAAAACGCTTATGAAAACCGGAAATACAACACAAGCCTCTACTGTAATTGAACCTTTGGAACGCAGTTTCTTACAACCTTTATGCAATTTCAACCACCCTAATAGCCTACATATATTTGCTTACGAATTAAATACCTTCCGTTTTCAAAACTGCCGGGCAACAGCCTGTCAACCTTCAGCAGGGGAAGAAAGAAAAGATTTACCTTCGCCTTAACAGAGGCAGACATGACGGTGCTGTAATCTCCCAATCTGAAATCCGACCTTGGAAGCCCTGTCTTTGCATCCACAACCTGTTTAATGTTTACTTGAATAAGCTGTCTTGCTCTTCTTAGAATTTCTTCCTCCGGCTTCATCAGAAGCAGCATCTTTAAGTGATCCGAATACTTTAATTTAACTGCCGGAAAGCTCTTCGGACATATTGGCACAGGCTCGCCGTTAAGCAGGTTGAAAATGTCCAAGCTTGAGTCAAGAGCACCTTCGGCAAGGGCAAATGCCAGTCTTTGAGGCGGAAATACCACAGTGCTCCTTATAAAAGCATCTATTGTATCTAATGCAAATCTCAATGCCCAAACCTGAAGCAGCACCTTTGTTACTATATAATACTCGGTGTTTTTTATCGGACTGTATCCTTCCTCAATGTCTGATCCGCTGATGATATACTCCACCTCACCCTTCCTGAAGTAATGACCCCTCTCTGTTTTGGAGGTCAGGAAGGTAAACTTGTCCATTACGTATTCAATGGTATTTACCTTTTCCAATGTGTTTGATGCGGCATCTTCAACTGCTTTTACAAGCTTTTCCAAGGTTTTAATTATTGCATCATTGCTTCTCTCAGCCTCTTCTTCCTGCATTGATGAGCTGAAATATATACTTTCGTCCATTTCGTCTGGATTCTCACCGGTTATCAGACTGCTATCCTCAAATTCTTCGGATCCTATCAGCCAATCCTTTTCAAGCCTCCTGAACAATACTTCCTCAATTTCTTTTTTTGTCTTGCTGATAAAATTTTTCATTTCTTCCGCCTTCTTGTCCGGCAGCTGTACAGCCTCTTCCTTCAAGGAATAGCCCTCAAGAGAAATCCTTTCAAGCTTCACTTTCAAATCTGACATTTTCTCATCAACTTCTGATTCCAGCCGTCTTATTTTATCTTTAACCTTATCAATATCTTCTCTGGTCTCATCTATCTCGTCCTCAATATCGGCATCATCCTCCTGAACACCCGAGAGCTTTTCTTTTAATTCATCCAGCTCATCCTTAAGGGTTTCAAGCTTTCCTTCCATAAGCTCAAGCTCCTTCTGCAATGGCTTGACCAGCATAAGTGTCTTATCTATCTCCTCTATATACATTTGAATCCCCGGAGTCAGGTTTTCACTGTTTTTATTTATGCTGTCAAACTCCCGGGACTGATTCCCGATGAACTGGCCTTCCTCAGCCTTAGTGTTCGTATCATCCCTGCTTTGAATATAATCAGCAAGCAGGCCACCTTTATTCCCATTATATATTAAGCTGTTGATTTCCAAGGCTTCTGACAGCTCATCCCTTATTTCTTCAAGTTTTTTTACGCTCGAATTTTTCAGCTTTTTCTTTATTCCTGCAAGTCTCGTATTTACCTCATTTACCTTGGCTCTCAGCTCACTTGCCTTGTCTCTTGTGATCTTCTCACTTTTTGCAAATTCAATCCCCTTATTCAGCTTAATGCTCTGCAGCTGCTCTATCAGGCTGTCAGCTGATGAAATTGCTGTTCTGTACTTCATGTATTCCTGGACCTGCTTCTTAAAAGCCTCATGCTCCAACAGGTTATTAATGCCTTCTATTTCAATATCCTCATAATCTATACTGATATCTATGAAGTTTATGTTCTTATGCCTCTCCTTTAGATTTACACTCATATATCTATAAAAGTCCTCTTTCACATTTTCTTCTGCAGCATTCACCCCATATATTCCATAGCTGCCCATAAGCTCACCGTCATAGCCTGCCAATACAGACCTGGCTGAGGTATTCAACGCACTTTGAACCCTTCGGTCGGCAGCCGTAATTCTCACAATATCAATTATCGCTCCTGCGAAAATTATCAGAGACATGAAAATAAGCGCCAGAAAAACAGTGATTGCCCCTTTTTCTCTCCTAATGCTGCCACCTCTTTGGTACATTCGCCTCTCCCCTTTGATAACCTATCATCTCAGCGTGTTGCCCCTATTCTGCCTGCCAGTTCGCTGAGGTCAAGCTTCTCTCCAAACCTCTTTGATAGCTCCAGCATAAGGTCTACATTCCTTATATACTCATCAGGTTCTGTTACTGCTGCTGTGGATTGAGCCCTCAATGTCAGGGTATCCTTACCGTCAAAGAATTCCTTTATGCCGCCTAAAGGCACCTTGATCTCCTGGATTAACTCAACTGTGAGCCTTTCCCTAAGAGCGCTGTTATTGAATGTAACCCTTATTCTTGTACTCTCGGGCTTCAGGATTGTGCTTTCAATCCTTTTGCACAAGGCCTCCCCAATCAGAAGGGTTTTATGTCCGGGCAGATTATTTCCCGCATCCATTTTAAGAACCACCCTGGTTTTACCATTGTCAGATGCTTCTTTTTCAAAATATCCTTCATAAGTTGTGCTTGAAAACAGCAGATTGTCAAAAATTCTATAGCCTATGGAATCTTCAGGCCTTTTATTATTTATTCTCCCATCCTCCATATTTCTTCTGCTGTCAATCCATAACTCCGCCCCCTGCTGAGCAGCAAATGAGGCAAAGCTTTCAAGACTTGCCCTTTGCCCCATGTATAAGAATGTAAACAAAAGTGCCAATACCACCAGCATAATCGTCACAAACACCATGGAGGCTTCAACAGTATAGCTTCCCCCATCACATGTATGCTTGTCCAGTAATCATCACCTCCGCATCCTTTTCAGGAAGTATATATCCTGTACAAGGCACTAGTCCTTCGGTACCGGTGCATCCATGTTAACTTCCAGATTTTCAACAGTAGGAGCAGTATCAATAAAATTACTTATAACCTTCTGCACATAAGCAGTTATCGACTTTCTGAAGAGCAGTGCTATTCCTACAAGAATTGCAATAATTACCACAATCTCAACCGTGCTTATGCCATCCTCCTCAAAAATTATTCCTTTTACTTCCTTTAACATTCTACTACCTCCCTTTACAATTTCTATCTTATATTCCTTAAAACCCGCATCCTCTCAAACCTACATTCCTTCCTCCAACGGCCCGCCCAAATTCCGCGTCTCATATTTACAGATACCTTAACTGCATAACTGCAGGGAGTATTACAATAATAAGTATTCCTACAAACATAATCATCAGTGGAAGCACCAGCTTGGTTGAGGCCTCTTCTCCCAGCCTCTTCGCCATATTCTTTCTAAGCTGCCAGCATTCATTTGATTGAAGCTTCAGCAGCGGGACCAAATCACTATTGCCTTTTTTCAGGTTCTGTATCACAGCAGTAATGAACTTGGTTATTTCCTTTACCCTGCACCGCCTTGCAAAATCCTCATAAGCTTCCATTTCAGGCTTTCCGTTCTTAATCTCAATATAGGTTATTCTTAGTTCTTCATATAGGGGAGTCACATTCTTTCTGTCCCTGACTATCTTCTCCCAAGCCCTGGGTACAGTCATTCCTGCATTGATAAGAAGCACCATCTTATTAAGAAAATCAGGGAAGTCGTATCGGATTCTGAAATTCCTTTTTTTGATTTTTTCATCCAGCTCTCTGTCTGAAGCATAAAAAACAATCCCTAATGCTGACAATGCAAATATTGTATAGCCGATATCAGGCTTTTCCATTAATGCCCCCAATAGGGTAACTGATAACAGTGCAATAATCATATGAATTACCTTATGAACGAAATGGAGCTTGAGCATGTATTTTATGTCCCTGCCTCCATAAAGCTCAGCTAGCTTTATGCTGAGCTTCCTTTCATAAGCAATAAGCCTCCCTGAAATAAACTTGTCTGTAATGAATAACGCAGCAGGCGCTAAAACTTTGGAAATATGCCCTTTCTTACAGCCTGTCTCGGTAAAATCTTCATATTTGCCCTTTACATACAAACAAAGGAACCCAAAAACCATGATTTCTGTTATAAATGCCAGCAGCATAAGCTATACCTCAATATCCATGATTTTTCTCGATACAAAATAAGCAGCCCCAAAAAGCACTAATGAAAAAGTCATTGCCACTCTGCCAAGGGGCTCCGAAAATACCGGAGCCATGAATTCTTCAGCACTGGCGGACAGCAGAAGTACTATAAACACCGGCATCAGGTTAAGCACTTTATGTTCCAGCCTTTTTTCCATGAGCAGAAGGTTTATCTCCTGCCTGATGTCAATTTTCTCGCTTATTATCTCCGCAGTATTCTTTACTACCTGAACAAGATTGCCTCCTGTGCGCTTGCATATTGCAAAAACATCAGCAAAGTTTATTATGTCCTCCAAATGCGACCTTGCAGCAAAGTCAGCCAAGGCTTCCTCTATGGTTTCATTCATCTCAATTTTTCTGCTTATTTGCTCAAGCTCGACCAATATATATGTATCATTGTTGGGATACTGTATGGAAAGCTCCTTAAGTGAGCACCTGATTGCAGTTTCTATTGACTTTCCCGCAGACAGTGAAGATGACAATGAGTAAAGAACTTCCCTGAATTGTAAATTGAGTTCATCCTTTCTTTTTTTTATTATTTCTTTTGTCCTGAATCCGGGATACAAAAGGGCAAATGGCGTTAAGAGCAGCGACACCAAAATGCTTCTGTAGAAAATGTAACCTGCTGCAAATAAAACTGTGCACGCCATAAATATGCATAAAAGCTTTTCTTTTAATGGCATTATATATGTGTCATAGTCTACGGGAGATATCGCATGTGCGGCAGTGTTCCTCTCATATTTGTACTTCATCGAGACTGCTGACTTTTTATTAAGATCCAAAAAATCACCTCATAACACTTCACTCAATCCTGCCATTTTGAGCTTTGACAGGTTTTTCATAGTATTGCCGGTTCTTACAAGACACCCTTCAACCTTTTCTGACATTGACCCGCCTCTCTCCACAAATTCAAAGAGAGGATTAAGCCCTATCATTCCTTCTCTGCAGTCTGTTACCTCCACTATTTCCACTACTTTTCTCGTACGGTCCCTGAATCTTGAAAGATGTACCATAATATCAAAAGCTGAAGCAATCTGCTGCCTGATAGCCTCCAAAGGCATAATTGATCCGCTTAGCACCATGGTTTCAAGTCGTGAGAGCATATCAGCGGTGGAATTTCCATGACCTGTTGAAATTGAACCGTCATGACCGGTATTCATTGCCTGAAGCATATCAAGTGCTTCTGCTCCTCTTACTTCACCGATGATGATTCTCTCAGGCCTCATCCTCAGAGAGGTCCTTATCAGGTCCCTTATGGTGATTTCTCCTTTACCCTCGGTGTTCGCATTTCTGGTCTCCAGCTTGACTATGTTCTTTATATTCTTTATCTGCAGTTCAGCCGGGTCCTCAATGGTTACAATTCGTTCATCCCTGGGAATGAAATCCGAAAGAGCATTGAGGAAAGAAGTTTTACCTGATCCTGTACCCCCGCATATGAAGATATTATATTTTGCCCTTACCAGCCTTTCCAGGACTTCGGCAGCCTCTTCCGTAATAGAACCCCATTCAATCAAGTCCTTCATTGATATGGGTCTTTCAGGAAACTTCCTTATTGTAAGTATAGGCCCGTTTAATGCGATAGGGGGAAGCACCACATTTACTCTTGATCCATCCGCCAATCTGGCATCCACTATCGGCGAAGCTTCATTTACGACTCTGTTTACCTTAGAAACGACTGATTGTATGACATCCTCAAGCTTCTGCCTGCTTTCAAAGCTGCTTTCAATACTGTATGTCCTTCCGAATTTTTCTATAAAAATATTATCCTCACCGTTTACCATTATCTCTGTTATTGACTTGTCATCAATAAGAGGCTGCAGTATATCAAGCTTCCTAATGGAATTGAAAAGCACGGATATAAGCTCCTGTTTTTCCCTAATGCTCAAAGGCAGCAGCCTTGCCTCCTCAAAAACCTTTTCTGTTATCAGTTCATTTATATCTTCATCAGTGACTTGGCTCTTAATGTCCAGGTTTTCTCTTATTTCTTTTCTTAAATTATTTATCAGCAAGTTCTTAGCATCATCATCCATGTGCTCCACCTCAACATCCGGCTATAACAAGATTTCAATAAGGGTTTTTGCATACTTGCAAAAACCTACCCGAGCTTTTCAACGAGGCGAGATATGCTCACTTCTTGTCGGGCAGCGAAAGCGGTTCCCATCACTTGCAGGAGTGGTGGCCTCTTTTCGCCTCATTATAATATCAATAATCCGGTTAATGGCTTTCCTGAAATCATCATTCTCAATAAAAATCCTCCCATCCTCCCTGATCAATGTCCTTGAGTATTCGGGAATCTTAACTGCTGCAGGGGCATTCCCTTCAAAGCTTTCGAAATCTTCATCGCTTTTGTCTTTATGCTTGTTTATCACTGTAATGAACTTATCGGAAATGCTTCCTCCATCCGAATTCCGCAGCTTGGTAAGCTCATTCAGCAATGCTTTTTCTTTATACGATGCAATCGGCTCACACAAAGCAACAAGGACAATTCGATCACATAAGTTCATTATCTTGTAATTTTTCGAGTCAAAATTACTTGACATATCGATAAAAACACAGTCGTAGTATCCCATGCCTTTTATTCCTCTTATAAGCTGTTCCAATTCCTCCGGATTTATTTCCTCATATTCCAGAGGACTATCAGGAGGATTGAAGTATTCCACCCCATCCTCCGTACATTTTATCCCGTCCATTTTAAAAGAAAGGTTCCGGCTTTTATCCTTGATATAGTAAAAAACATAGGAAAGGTTTCTTTTGTTGTCTGAGCCGAAAAACATTCCGGTGGATTGAATTGACTCTAAGTTTAAATAAAATGATTTCAAGCCCAGTTCGGCGCATTGTGTTGACAAGGCTGCCGCTATTGTAGTTTTCCCTGTACCCCCTGCGGGAGAATATACACCTATGAACTCAGTATCCTTTGAACAGGATAAGAGCCTGATCTCTTGGGGATTGGCCTTGGAGTACATATATAACATATCCCGAATCAGCTTGTCTCCGGTGCTGTACTTGCTGATGGCCTGAAAACCGGGATACTCCCGATTCAAAGCTCCCCCTGAAAGTATTAACTTAAGCTTAATATTCGGATATCCAACCGAAATATCATAAAAATCGGGACTGATTGCCAGAATATCAGTTGGAGGCTGCTTCTCGAAATATCCTGCAAAGGAATCAAGCTTTGTAAAGCAGCTGACCATGAAGGATGAGAAATGATTTGAATTGATATATTCCAATAGTCCCCTTGCATAGCTCTCGTCGCAATCTGCGATAACCAAATTCAATCTTGCCATATTCAAACCCCCCGCATTATTATGGCTGCCGCAGTTCCTGATGCTATAGCTATTGAAAAATGAAACTTCCCCCCGTCCTGCCTATTTTTAAAGTCAGTATATTGAAGAATTTCCATAGTCAGAAAACAGCTTGTGAGATACAAAAAAAGATGGCTGAATCTTTCTGAAGCATTTTCCCTTGCCAGCATTAGGCCTGAAGCAATGAAACCTCCACAGATAAATGAATATATTGCAGCATGTACGGCAAAGGCTGCGCCCATTACCGCTCCCACAGCGCATAAAAGCTTTACATCCCCTGCCCCTACGATCCTTATGACATATAAGATAAAAAGGCATGCGGCAGGAAGTATTATACCCTGCAGCGAAAATACCAAACCCCCGATACCTTCCATTGCAAGATTTACTGTCAGCCCTATCAGCATGAAGCCGTATGTAATGTAATTTTTAATACTGTAAGTCCTGAAATCAGATACTAATGCAAACAGCAGCAGCACTGATACTATAATCAGCTTTAATACTATTGCAATCACTCCCAAGCACCAGCATATAATCAATTACATAATATACTAATTTTATGTTATTCTGTTAAATTATAGCATATATTAGTAATATTTGTATATTCATGATATATTTGGTGCATTCTATTATACGAATGAAAAAGGCAGTCAATTGACTGCCTTTTCCCGTACTAATATAAAAATAAAAAAGCCGCAATAAATGCGGCTTCTTATCTTTGTTATGACTTACTTTATTTCTATCTTCGCGCCTGTTTCTGCAAACTTTGCAACTATTTCTTCTGCTTCCTGCTTACTTACAGCTTCCTTTATAGGCTTTGGAGCGCCGTCAACCAGGTCCTTTGCTTCCTTGAGTCCAAGGCCGGTAACTTCTCTTACAACCTTGATAACCTTGATCTTTTCTGCTCCTACTTCAGCAAGAACTACGTTGAACTCAGTCTGCTCTTCTGCCGGAGCTGCTGCTGCACCTGCGGCTGCCGGTCCTGCAACTGCTACAGGAGCTGCTGCCGTTACGCCGAATTCCTCTTCAATTGCCTTAACCAATTCAGCCAGTTCGAGAACTGTCATATTCTTTATTTCTTCAATAAACTTTAAAGTCTTTTCACTTGCCATTTTAAATTACCTCCTAATTATTAATTAAGCTTCTGCTTCTTTTTTTTCTTTAATAGTATTAAGCGCATATGCGAGATTTCTGATTGAACCCTGTAATCCTCCAAGGAGCATTGCAATGAGCACCTCTCTTGATGGAAGGTCTCCCAAGGCCTTTACTTCATCAACGTTCATAATCCTGCCTTCAACATATCCGGCTTTTATTGATATTGGCGTCTTGGGATTATCCTTAATAAACTGATTGATGGTCTTTGCAGGTGCAACTGCATCGTTATATCCGAAAGCAACTGCAACCGTGCCCTGAAGATATTCATGAAGAGCTTCCATGCCCAATTCTGATGCCGCTCTTTTGAAAAGGGTATTTTTGTACACCTTATAGTCAACGCCGGCCTCTCTGAATCTTTTTCTCAAATCAGTCACATCTTCAACATTTATTCCCTTATAGTCCACCAATACAACTGCGTTGGACTTCTGAAGCTTTTCTTTCACTTCACTTACTTGCTTTTCCTTCTGTTCAAGGTTTTTTGACATTTTTACACCTCCTCATGGTAAAGCTTATTAAATCTCTCGTATGGATAAGGCCTTTTAAAATCAAAAGACCTCTCCGTAGACATAGAGAGGTCATAATATCTTTATGACAAACCTCGGCAGGAATTTACGGCCTGGGCCAACCTGCTGTCTACGGTATATATTCGTTTCAAACATGGACATTCTATCATTAACAGTACTTACTGTCAATATAGAGTCCTGCGGTGCAAAACACTAATCGGTTACGCGGGTAGGATTGATTTTTATAGCCGGTCCCATAGTGCTTGTAACTACAACGCTCTTAAGGTAAGTACCCTTTGCAGCTGCCGGCTTAGCCTTTATAACTGCTTCCATAAGAGTCCTGAAGTTATCAAGAAGCTTTTCAGTACCGAATGAGACTTTCCCAAAACCAACGTGGATTATTGATGTCTTGTCAACCCTGTACTCAACCTTACCGGCTTTGATTTCATTGATGGCTTTTTCAACATC